>CAZYCK010000033.1:0-8829 GCA_964646055.1 uncultured Thermoplasmatales archaeon
CAACAAGAGCAAAAACAATAGATGGAATTTTTCAAGAAGCAAGAATGAAGTTTTTGTTTTATAACGTGCTATTAAATTTGTAAAATTTATTTACTTTTTCAAAATAATTGTTGAAAAGAAGCTATGCTCAATAATTGTTCAACACAGCACATTTTATTGATAGCAAGGAAGTTATTCTCACATTTCATATGCTTATTATTTCTTTAATAAAATTTTGGAATTGCATGAAAATGCAAGAGAAAGATTCTGCATGAGCTAATCTTTATAATACAGAGACGCCAACTTGACAACCCAAAATTAACCCAAAAGTTAAAATATTAGAAGATATATATTGGCAGAATATGAAGTTTGATATCCTAAAGCATACTCTCGTCCCGCACCATGAGATATTATCAGAAGAAGATGTTGAAAAGTTATTGAAAGCATATAAGATAAAAAAAGAAGATTTGCCTCAAATGTTGGTTACTGATCCTGTTGCTAAAGCAATTGGTGCAAAGGATGGGGATATTGTAAAAATAGTGAGAAAAAGTCCTACAGCTGGAACAAGCATTTCATATAGGCTTGTTGTTAAAAAGGAGATAATATGAAAGAAGTGATAGATGCTTTTTATAAGGAGAGAAGTATTGTAAATCATCATCTTGCATCGTTTAATGATCTTTTAGATAGAAGATTGCAGGAGATTGTAAATTCGACAAGAATAGGAGAAGGAGAAGGATTAGAAAGAGGCTATATTCATCCGGAGATAGAAGGCTATAAAGTAAAACTTGGGAAAATCAAGGTCGGAAGACCTATTACAAGAGAAGCAAATGGAGAAGAGCATCCAATAACTCCAATGGAAGCAAGGTTGAGAGATTTAACTTATGAAGCCCCGGTTTTTCTCCAATTTATACCTGTGATAAATGGTGTGGAATATGAAGGAGAGGAGGCGAGAATTGGAAATTTACCAATAATGGTAAAATCAAAAAGATGTAATATATCAAGGCAATCATTGGAAGAAGATGCAGATAGAAAGTTAAATGACGACGAATATGAAAAAAAACTAATAGAAATGCAGGAAGATCCTCTTGATCCTGGAGGATATTTTATAATAAATGGAACTGAAAGGGTTCTAATAACACTAGAAGATCTTGCTCCTAATAGAGTTTTAACAGAAAGAGCGAATAGATACGGGTATGAAGTGGAAACTGCAAAAGTTTTTTCACAAAAAGAAGGATTTAGAGCATTGATTGTGGTAGAAAAAAGGAAAGATGGTATGCTGATGACAACATTGCCCAATGTTGCCAATCCAATACCATTGGTAATTTTGCTTCGTTCTTTAGGATTAGATCCGCAAACAATCTTTGATAATATGACTTCATATCCTGAAACAGAGGTTTTTGTTCTGGCAAATATGGAAACGTGCGAATTGGAATATGAAGTCACAAATGAAGAAGAGGCAATAGAATATATAGGAAAGAAGATAGCAGGCGGGCAAGCAAAAGAATATAGAAAGGAGCGCGTCAAAGAACTTCTTGATAGAACTCTTTTACCTCATCTAGGAAATGAGATAAAGGATAGGATAAGGAAAGGAATATTCCTTGCAAGAATGGGTCAGGCTGTTTTGGAACTTTCATTGGGCTATAGACAAGAAGATGATAAAGACCATTATGCAAATAAAAGATTAAAACTTGCTGGAGATTTAATGGAAGATTTGTTTAGGGTTGCGTTCGTTGCATTATGCAAAGATTTAAAATACCAGCTTGAGAGATTATATACAAGAGGAAAAAGTCTTGAGGAAATAAAAATAAAGCCATATGTTAGAGCTGAGGTTTTTAATCAGCGAATAAGTCATGCAATGGCTACTGGAAACTGGGTTGGAGGAAGAACAGGCGTGAGCCAGCTTCTTGATAGAACATCAAATTTGGCAACCATCAGTCATTTAAGGCGTGTTAATTCACCTTTAACAAGGTCTCAACCTCATTTTGAAGCTCGAGATTTGCATTCTACCCATTGGGGTCGTTTATGCCCCAATGAAACGCCAGAAGGACCGAATTGCGGGCTTGTAAAAAATTTGGCATTGACAGTGGAAATATCAGAAGGTTATCCTGAAGAATTGGTTGAAAAAGAACTTAAAAGATTGGGGCTCAAAGAAGTTAAAAAAGGATTGAAAGGAGCGAGAGTATACCTAAATGGGGATTTAATTGGCATATACCCAGATGGAAAGAAATTGGTTGAGGAAATAAGGAAAAGGAGAAGAAAAGGAGAAATAAATAAAGAAATAAATGTATGTTACTATGAAGAAAGCAATGATGTTGTAATAAACTGCGATGCTGGTAGGGTAAGAAGACCATTATTTGTTGTCGAGAATGGAAAATTGCTTTATACAGAAGATATAAGAAAAAAACTTCAAAAAGGGGAAATTTCATGGAGTTGGTTGATAAATAAAGGAATAATTGAATATGTAGATACAGAAGAAGAAGAAAATGCATATATTGCATTGAATGAAAAAAGTTTGACTAAGGAGCATACCCATATGGAGATAGACCCACTTTGCATACTTGGTATAGGAGCAAGCCTTGTTCCCTATGCAGAGCACAACTCTTCGCCTCGTATCACAATGGGTGCAGGTATGGGAAAACAATCATTGGGTTTTGCTGCTGCAAATTATAGGCGAAGACCAGATACGAGAGGGCATCTACTTCATTATCCCCAGATGCCGATTGTTAGAACACATTCAGCAAGATACATAAATTATGACCGCCGCCCTGCTGGGCAGAACTTTGTCGTTGCTGTCATATCATTCCATGGCTATAATATGGAAGATGCTCTTATAATGAATAGAGCTTCAATCGACCGTGGATTAGGAAGAAGCACATTCTTTAGAACTTATGCTACAGAAGAGCAGCGTTATCCCGGCGGCCAAGAAGACCATTTTGAAATACCAGATCCAGAATGCAGAGGCGTTAGAAGCGAAGAAGCTTATATTCATTTAGGGGAAGATGGGATAATATCTCCTGAAAGCAGGGTTAAAGGAGGAGATGTTTTGATAGGAAAAACCTCGCCACCTCGTTTTCTTGAAGAGCCAACTGATGTGTTAGTTCCTCAAAAAAGAAGAGAGACATCTATTACTGTAAGACATGGAGAGAAAGGTGTCGTGGATACTGTTGTTTTATCAGAATCAGTTAATGGAGCAAGAATGGTTAAAATAAAGGTTAGAGACGAAAGAATACCAGAGCTCGGAGATAAATTTGCTTCAAAACATGGACAAAAAGGTGTCCTTGGTTTAATAGTTCCACCTGAAGATATGCCATTTACTGAAGAAGGCATTGTTCCGGATTTAATAATCAATCCTCATGCAATTCCCAGCAGAATGACAGTTGGACATGTCTTAGAAATGATAGGAGGAAAAGTTGGAGCACTTGAAGCCCGTAACGTAGATGGAACTCCATTTTCAGGAGAGCCAGAAGAAAAATTGAGAGCAGCATTGGTGAAAAATGGATTCAAACACAATGGAAAAGAAGTTTTATATGATGGCGAAACTGGAAGGATGTATCAAGCTGACATATTCATTGGCGTAATTTATTATCAAAAGTTGCATCATATGGTTGCCGGAAAAATGCATGCAAGAAGTCGTGGCCCTGTTCAAATATTGACAAGGCAGCCGACAGAAGGCAGAGCAAGAGAAGGGGGTTTGAGATTTGGAGAAATGGAAAGAGATTGTTTGATAGGACATGGGGCATCGATGATAATAAAGGAAAGACTGCTTGAGCAATCGGATTTAACAATACAGTATGTATGCGAAAATTGCGGGCATATTGCATTTAAAACAAGGCGTGGATTCTTAAAATGTTTGATGTGTGGTGACAATGCAAGAATTTATCCTGTTGAAATGAGTTATGCTTTTAAATTATTATTGGAAGAATTGCAATCTCTGATAGTGGATCCAAAATTAATACTGAGGGGGTTGGTATAAAATGATAACAAAATCAAAGAAAATTATAGATAAAATTGCATTTGGTTTGCTTTCCCCTGAAAAAATAAGAAAAATGTCTGCCACTAGAATTATAACCCCCGATACCTATGATGAAGATGGATTTCCAATAGAAATGGGTCTGATGGATCCTCGCCTCGGAGTTATTGAGCCCGGCTTAAGATGCAAAACATGTGGACAAAAAGTGAAAGAATGTCCTGGCCATTTTGGTCATATTGAACTTGCTATGCCTGTCGTGCACGTTGGATTTGCAAAAACAATATATAATGTTTTGAAAGCAACATGCAGAGGATGCGGAAAATTGTTATTGCCAGAAGAAGAAATTATTAAATTAAGAGAGGATTATAAAAAAGTTGTTAAAAGAGGTAACAGCACCGCAGCTTTTGCTAAAGAGGTCATCAAAAAAACAAGCAAAGTAACAAAATGTCCTCATTGCGGAAGGGAAGTGCTGCCAGTTGAGCTTGACAAGCCAACGACATATAGAGAAGGAGGCCGCAAGCTGACGCCTGCAGAAGTAAGGGAATGGTTAGAAAAAGTTAGCGATGCCTTGGGCGATGACTTGAAACTGCTGGATATTAATCCAGAGGTGGCTCGTCCAGAATGGATGGTTTTGACAGTCCTTCCAGTTCCTCCTGTCACAACACGCCCTTCAATTACTCTTGAAACAGGAGAAAGAAGCGAAGATGATTTGACACATAAACTTGTCGATATAATCAGAATAAATCAAAGATTGCAGGAAAATAGAGATGCGGGAGCTCCTCAACTTATTGTTGAAGATTTATGGGAATTATTGCAATACCATGTAACAACTTACTTTGATAATCAGACAAGCGGCATACCTCCAGCAAGGCATAGAAGTGGGAGGGCATTAAAAACACTTGCTCAAAGATTGAAAGGAAAGGAAGGGCGTTTTAGAAGCAATTTATCTGGTAAGCGTGTGAATTTTTCAGCAAGAACTGTAATCTCACCGGACCCAAATATAAGCATAAATGAAGTTGGAATACCAATTGCAATAGCAAAAGAGCTTACAGTTCCAATAAAAGTCACGCCATATAATATCGAAGAAATGAAAGAATTGGTGAAAAGGGGACCAGAGCCAGCCCCATTGCCGGGCACAATTTATTTGCCAGGCGTTAACTATGTAATAAGACCAGATGGTAGAAGAATAAGGGTTACAAGTGAAAATGCTGAAACAGTTGCAGAAAGGATAGAAGTTGGTTCAATTATTGAAAGACAATTGGAAGATGGAGATATTGTTTTATTTAATCGTCAGCCTTCTTTGCATCGTATGTCGATGATGGCACATAAAGCAAAAATTCTACCTTACAAAACATTCCGTCTAAATCTTGCTGTTTGCCCACCCTACAATGCTGATTTTGATGGAGATGAAATGAACTTGCATGTTTTGCAAAGTGAAGAAGCAAGAGCAGAAGCGGAAATTTTGATGAAAGTTCAAGAGCATATTCTTAGTCCTCGTTTTGGCGGCGCCATAATTGGTGCAATTCATGACCATATAACTGGCTGTTTCCTGCTTACTTATGGAAATAAAGTTTTTAATAGAGAAGAATCTTTATACATTCTTTCAGCGACTGGATATACAGGAAAAATTAAAGAAAAAATGACGGGTAAGGAAATATTCAGCAAAATATTGCCAGAAGATTTAAATTTAGAATACAAGGCTAAATTATGTAATAGTAGCGAGGAGGAATGCAGAAAGAATGATGCTTATGTTGTTATAAAGAATGGAAAATTGTTAGAAGGAACTATAGATGAAGCGAGCATAGGTGCATTTAAAGGGAAAATAATCGAATATATAATGAGAAAAGATGGAAGCAAGGCTGCAAAGGATTTCATAGATAAAGTCACAAAATTGGGTATAGCTGCAATAACATTGATGGGCTTTACAACTGGCATAGATGATGAGGATATTCCAGAAGAAGCTCAAATGCAGATTAAAGGGGTTTTAGAAAATGCAAAGAAAAAAATACAGGATTTGATAAGAGCTTATAGAGAAGGAGAGCTTGAGCAAATTCCTGGAAGGAGTTTAGAAGAAACATTAGAAATGGAAATAATGCGTGTTACAGGAAAGGCGAGAGACCAAACAGGAGAGATAGCCAGCCGCCACCTTGGTTTAGACAACTCAGCAGTCATAATGGCAAGAAGCGGAGCAAGAGGAAGCATGCTTAACTTGTCGCAAATGGCAGGCGCAGTAGGGCAGCAGGCTGTTAGAGGAGAAAGAATTCACAGGGGCTACCATGGAAGAACTTTGCCACATTTTAAGAAGGGAGATTTGGGGGCAGAAGCAAAAGGTTTTGTTTCTTCAAGCTATAAAAGCGGACTTACGCCAACCGAATATTTCTTCCATTCCATGGGAGGGAGAGAAGGTTTGGTAGATACTGCAGTCCGAACATCTCGTTCTGGATATATGCAACGACGCCTCATTAACGCACTTGAAAATGTTAGGCTTGAAGAAGATGGAAGTGTAAGAGAAACAACAGGAAAAGTAGTTCAGTTTCATTATGGAGAGGATGGAATTGACCCAACTAAAAGTATAAGAGGAAAAGCCATTGACCCTGAAATGATATTGAAGGAGGTATCGAATGAGTAAGATTACAGCAAATGCTTTGATTAAAAGAGGCATAAATAAAAAAGTGGCTGAAAAAGTTGCAGGATATTATACTCTTTCAGAATTAAATAGTATTAATTATAAAAATTTGGAAAAAAAGGTTGGAATAAAAGCTGCTGAAGAAATTTTTAAAAAACTTGGAAGAAAAATCCCAAAAGCAAAGAAAAAAGTTGCAAAAAGGGCTAAAGTCACAAAAAAAGCTATAAAGAAAGTTACGAGTGGAAATAAAATAAAAGACGAAATTATAAAGATTGTAAATGAAAAGAAAGAATATCTGCCTGAAACGATTATAAATGAACTTGCAGCCGTTATAGAAAAAAATGGATTGGAAAAGGGCAAAATAAAAAGAGTGGTTGAAAAAGCAATCAAGGATTATAATGCCCATTTAATGGAGCCACTTGAAGCCTGCGGCATCGTCGCCGCCCAGTCAATTGGGGAGCCTGGAACACAAATGACAATGAGGACATTCCACTATGCTGGTGTGGCTGAAATAAATGTTACTCTTGGATTGCCCCGTTTAATAGAAATAGTTGATGCGAGAAAAGAGCCTTCGACACCTATGATGACTGTATATTTAGAAGGGGCTTATAAAATTAATAGAGATTTAGCAAAAAAAATGGCAAATCAAATAGAAATAACAAAGATGATAAACATTGCTGATATTGCTGCTGATATTGAAAACATGAAAATAATTATTACACCAAATAAAAAAGCAATGGAAAGAAAAGATATTAAAATGGACGAGGTGATGAATTCATTAAAAAAAGTAAGCAAGGCAGAAATTAATGAAAGCAAAGGGGCAATAGAAGTCACACCAAAAGATAAAAGATATACAGAATTACGCCGCTTAAATGACGAAATTAAAAATATAAAAATAAAAGGAATAGACGAAATTAAAAGAGCTATAATAAGAAAGGAAGAAGATGAATATGTTATTTATACTGAAGGAAGCAATTTTGAAAAAGTTTTACATATTGAAGGAGTTGATAAAACAAGAACAACAACAAATGATATACATGCAATATATACTGTCCTTGGAATTGAAGCGGCAAGAAATGCCATAATAAAAGAAGCTTATGATACTTTGCAAGAGCAAGGGCTGAATGTCGATATTCGCCACATCATGCTTGTTGCAGATATAATGACCGCCGACGGCACAGTCCGCCCTGTTGGAAGGCAGGGTGTTACAGGAGAGAAAACTTCTGTTATAGCAAGAGCCGCTTTTGAAATAACTGTTGATCATCTTCTTAAAGCATCAAGGAGAGGGGAAATAGATGAATTAAAAGGTGTGGCAGAAAATGTTATCGTTGGGCAGCCTATAAGGTTGGGAACAGGTTCTGTTGAACTTGCAGTTGATATTAAAAAATTGAAAAACTTAAAGGTGAGAGAATGATATCAAAAGAATTGGCAAGAGCAATATCTACAGGAAAAATTATATTTGGGCATAAAATGGTTGTGAAAAATGCTGATAAAGCAAAAGCTTTCATAATGTCCATGGACTGCCCATATAAAGAGGAAGTCATGAACGCTACAGGAGATAAACCAGTTTATATATACAAAGGAAACAATATTGAGCTTGGGAATATATGCGGCAAGCCATTCGGTGTAAGCGTTATAGCAATAATGGACGAAGGAAAATCCAAGATAATTGACATAATACAGAATAGATAGCATGAAAATAAAGATAAATCAGCAGGAAATGCAGTATATGGCGATTGCTGAAGGAATAACAAGAGCTCCTATTGTTGATTGTGTTGAACGGGACAATAGAATAACTTTTATCGTTGGAAAAGGAAAACTTGGAAAAGCTGTAGGAAAAGAGGCACATAACATAAAGAAACTTGAGAAATTCTTTAGAAAGGAAATAAGATTTGTTGAATATGATGAGGATATAAAACAATTTATAATAAATTTATTCAAACCATTTAGATTGGATAGAATAGTTTTTGATGAAGTCAAAAACATTGTAAGCGTTGTTGTAAATGAACATGACAAAGGAAAAGCAATTGGAAAGGAGGGAAGAAATATAAAAATTTTAAGAGAGATAGCAAAAAGACAGCATGGAATAAATGAAATAAAAGTTTTGTAGAATTATTTAGTAAAATTTACATTTTTGCTCACTGGCAAGCCTTTAGTAAAGGCTTGCCATCCAAAAATGTAATAGTTCTTTCCGCGAACGCTTTCTTTTGAAGAAAGGGCTCGCACCCCTTTAAAAAAGGGTTGCGTCCTAAAA
>CAZYCK010000034.1:0-8688 GCA_964646055.1 uncultured Thermoplasmatales archaeon
GCCAATTTTCCCTTCCATTTTTTTTATTTCATTGACAAATTCTTTTATATAAAGATATTTTCTTAAATGCTGATTATCTTTATTGCTCACTTTTGATGAAGTTCCAACCATGTAATCAACTTTTTTAACAACTTCGTTAAAACTTGATAAAATTTTCGCGTTTTTTAATATATCATATGCATGCATTGAATATTTTATACATTCTTTATCCTCTATAGAAAATTTTGGAGAAACAAGCCATAGCTTATTGAAACCAAAATTTTTCATTATTCTTGCTACAGCCCCTGCATTACCTGCGTATTTTGGCTCGACCAGTATTATGGGAAATTCCATTATAAACTAAATATATATACCCACATAGGAGGCGCTTCTTCCTTAAATCCAGCCTTATTATAAGCAATTGCACTCAAATACCTATATCCAATATCTCCTCCCCACAACCATTCATATGGATACATTGTATCTATACTCTCCAGCATTCCATTGACATAAAACGATACATTCTGTATATCTGACTGGCTATCGTAAGCTATTGCTCTAACTACAATTCTTCCAATTATAACTGTATTACCTGTAGCAAGAGGCATAAGCTGGCGGCCGAATATATATAAATAGCCCTGTAGTGGGCGCTGTATTATAATATACGGTGCACTTTTGTCTATCTTTATTTCAGTGCTTTTTGCACTTTCAACATTTCCTTTATCATCAGCACTATAAAATTCAAGGATGTGGTCTCCTTCTGCAGATATGGTAAAAGTAGAAGTATATGTTTGCCATGAGCCGCCATCTATTCTATATTTTGTATATGCTATCGCATCTCCTTCAGGGTCAGTTGCAGTCAAAGAAACATTAACACTTGTAACATACCATCCATTTTCACCATTTGGCGAAGACGGATTAATAAGGCAAGTAGTTGTTGGAGGATTGTTTGCCTGTGTTATTGTAACAGTTAATGAAATCGACCATCCACTTTCTGCATTGTATGTATCTTTTGCTTTCGCTTTTACATAATATGTGCCCGCTGAGCTCCATGAATGAGATGCACTTCCTACAGCTCCTGAGGAGCATGGGCCAATCCATCCGCTGTTGCTTGAATCGCCCCAATCAAAGAAGTAGTATATGTTATCACCATCTGGATCAGTTGTTACAGTCGAATATGTATATGTTATGCCAGTTTTTCCAGATGATGGACCAGATGGCTTGCTGGGTGTATTTGGTGGATTGTTGGAAGATGTTATTACAAAATGATATACACAGCTTTTTATTGCATTTCCAAGAGAATCTTTTGCATATATGGTAAAGTTATATGTCCCTACAATTGTATAAATTTCCTCTCTATAATAACATGTTGTGCATGGTTCATGATGCATGGTAAAGTTTGAAAAAGAACTGTCTGGATAAGTTACTTCAAGATATACACTGCCTACGTTAGTATCATCAGTAACTGTGCAGCTTATATTCACTGTTCCTCCAGAAACTTGAGTGGAAGGATTTGCCGCAATATTTGATATCGTTGGTGGGGTGTTATCTACAATATATGTTTGATTATGAGTAGCTTCTTCATTTCCTACTTTATCGTCACTATAATATTCCACATAATTTGTTCCTTCTTTACTCAAAGAAAAGGCCCCTGTATATACGGAAAAATTACTCCCTTTTCCTGCGCCAGCGCCTGGCGAGGGATGCCATGAGCCATTCCATATGCGATAATAAGTTGCATTTAAGCCAGAGGTTGTATCTGTTGCAGCCAGCGTTATTGATGAAGAAGATGTTATATGATTTCCATCTGATGGTGATGCCGATATGCTTGTTGTCGGAGGCGTTGTATCTATACCAATGCTTTCATCAGCAGTTGCTGGAGCGCTTTCTTCATTGCTCGCATTATCCCTTGCTATTGAATAGAATTCATAGAAGCCGTCTCCGTTTGGAGCATTAAAACTCCATTGCCATGGAGAAGAAGAATCTGTGGCAAAGCTATGCCATGCACCCCATGTTGTGTTATCACTGCTATATCGATAGTAAAGAGTTACTCTATTTACTCCAGATAACGAATCTGATGCAGAAGCAGTTATTACAACTGGTAGAGAAGTATACCAATATGCCATCGCATTTACACTTGATGTTGGAGGCGTTATATCATATCCAGCATTTTCATCAGCAGTTGCTGGAGCGCTTTCAGTATTGCCTGCTGTATCATTCGCTATAGTATAAAATTCATAATAGCCTTCGCCACTTGGAAAATTAAAATTCCATTGCCACGGCGTCGCATTATCTGTCGAAAAATCAGTCCATGAGCCCCATGTTGAATTATCTGATGAGTATCTATATTCAAGCTTCACACTTGCTACATGATAATTATCGCTTGCTGTTGCATTTATACTCGCATTTGTATTATACCAATATTTAGGCAATGTATCTACAGAGCTATTAGGCGGTGTTGTATCCTGCAAGGTGAAATTATATGTTGCTGACGATGCCCATCCAGTAGCATTTTTAGCTTTTACAGTATAGTTATATTTTCCCAGTGGATTGGGATAAGCATAGGTATTATTATAATACCATATATTTGTTGAAGCAACATTTGTCATTGAGTAATTTCCCATTAAAGTTGCGTTAGGATAATAGATTTCGACATATGCTTCTGTAGCATTTGTTATATTTGCTGTTATATTATTATAACCAGGAACTTCCACAGGATCAGGAGAATCAGTGACACTATTTATGGTAGGCTGAGCCGTGGTATAAATCCATGTTAAAGATAAAGCTGCTATAATTCCGATAACAAACAAGATTTTCTTTTTCATAGGAATATAACAACATTAATATTATAATTTTTTTGGTAATGGTAATGGTAATGCTTTTTATTTTCTCAATTCACTAATAACTTTTTGCCAATCTTAGCCATTTTGTAGCTTTTTTTCCACATATTGGGCATTTTGCATCTTTTATGTTATTTTTTTCTAATGGCACACCAAGGCTTTTCATATCAAGTTTTTCTTCAATTTTCTGGCTACATTCTTCGCTTCCACACCATGGAATTTCTATTATTCCTTCTTTTTTTTCAATTTTTTCCATTCTATGAATATTTTCATTCAAAAATTTTTCTGCTTTAGCGTATAGCCTATCATCAAAGGCAACGAGTTCATCTTTTATTTTTTCAATCTCGCTTCTTTTTATTTCTCTTTTGATTCCATCTCTACTAACAAGTGTAAAAACTCCTTTCTGAATATCTCTTGGTCCCACTTCAATTCTTAGTGGTATGCCCTTCAATTCCCAATCATAAAATTTATTTCCTGGCGTTTTATCTCTATCATCAATATGGCATGATAAATTCATTAACTCAATTTCTTTTTTTAATTTCTTGCATTCATTCATTATTTTTTCTTCCCATCCCTTAAATAATATAGGTATTATAACAACTTTTATTGGGGCAATTGATGATGGAAGAACAAGCCCTTTTTCGTCTCCATGCAAGCCTATTATTGCTCCTAAAATGCGTTCAGACATTCCATAAGTGGTTTGATGACAGTAATGATGGCTTCCATCTACGCTTTCATATTTTATATCAAATGGCTTTGAAAAATTCTGCTTATATTGATGTATTGAGCCAACTTGCAATGCACGCAATGAAGGCATTAAAACATCTATACCAATTGAATAAAAAGCCCCTGCGAATTTATCCCAATCAGGGCGCCTACTCAATAAAAAAGGGACGCAAAGCTTCTTAAAAAATTTCTCAGCAATTTTTATATCTTCTCTTACTTGATTTTCAGCTTCTTCGAAAGTTGCATGCGCCGTGTGGGCTTCAAAGAAATGTATTTCCCTAACTCTTATAAAAGCCTTTGTCATTTTTGTTTCGTATCTAAATGTATTTACAATCTGATAAATTTTTAATGGCAAGTCTGCATGGGAACGAATCCATAAAGATAGCATTGGATATATTGCTGTTTCTGAAGTCGGACGCAACAACATTTTTTCTTCTAATTTATTTTTGCCGGCATGAGTAACCCAGAAAACCTCTTGAGAAAATCCTTTTATGTGCTCTTCTTCTTTTTTAAAAAAAACTTCAGGAATTAATAATGGAAAATAAACTTCTTTATGACCTGTTTTTTCCATCTCCTCCCTTATAATAGCATCTATATTCTGCATCAATTTCCATCCATAAGGCAACCAGACATTCATCCCCTTTATAGGATATCTTTTGTCGCATAATTCAGCTTTTTCAACTATTTCATTATACCATTCATCAAAATTTTTTTCTGTCTTAAACTCTTCAACCATTACTTGTAATTTATTATTTCTTTAAATTCTTTTTTAATGCTTTTCCAAACATTTTTCTTTTATTTGTAATATTATTGCCAATAAAAAAATTTTATAGAGAGGAAAAAGCTTACAAATGGTGTTCCTTTCTCCATCTTTTCATTTCTGCTTCAGGTAAGCAAAGTTTGCATATTCCCAGCATTGTCCAGAAATCCGCAGAACAAACTTTTCTTCCACATTTAATACATACATGCTTTGCTTCTCTTATACCACATATTTCACACATTCCGCTAACTTCTTGCTCTTCCTCATTCTTCTCAATTTTCACATCATGCTCTTTTGCCCATTCTTCCAACGCTTCATTCATATTTTCATCATCTTCCATTCAATCACCATGGAACTTTCTTAAGTTTTAAAAGGTAGGCACTTATATTTGTTGCTAAATGTAAAATCGGGGTAAACAAAAGAAGAAATAAAATATGCCATATTGTAAAGTTATTTAAAAACCAGTTTTCATTCATATATGGTTGCAATAAAACGCTTGCAAGATATGAAAAAAGAAAAGCCCCTAAAACAAAATCAATCTGATCAGCAATAATCCATCTCTGCCCTCTCAACTTTCCAAGCCTGCGCTTAATAAAACTTTCTATCAGATCACCAATCAACGCTCCAAAAGAAAGAGATGACAATACAATTAAAGCATACTTCCCTCCAAAACTTTCATGAAAAAAGTTCATTACCATGCCAGCAGCGATGCCAGCCAGCCCGCCACCAAAAAAACCATGCCATGTCTTACCTTTTCCAAATATTGGTTTTCCACGCCATTTTTTATTGAAATCTATTGGCAATCCGCCCCCAAACACAACTGCTGATGCATTGGCTATATAAGCTGGAAGGATGAGCCATATTGATTGCAATATTATATTTATTGCATGCATTTTTCCCCCACAACAACTGTTCCTGCTATCAAGTCACCAATTCTCTGTTTTTTTGGAGACATTATTATCAAAATTATGCTGAATATATAAAATAAAGCAAACATATCAAGAAATCTTATTGCATTTCTTGTGAATGAATCCATAAAGTCTGCTTTTTTAAATTGTTCTTTTCTTATTTCTATATCAAAGAATGCTTTTCCTATTGTTGTTTTGAATAAATATTCTAAAAGGGTAAAATATAAAAATTGATATGCAAGGAACGAAATTATAAAAGAATATATAAAAGAGCCAAAAAAATGAAGCAATGAAGATGCCAGAGAAAAACAGAATATTATAACCATGTCAATCATGAAAGCAACAATTCTCTCTCCCTCATCTGCATAACAGCTTTTCATTGCTCTTCCAATTTTTTTTATTATATTATTAGCAATTTTTCTTGCTTTTTTTATATCATATTCCTCATTTAACATTTTATAATCTTTTCTTATATCTAACAAAATTTTCTTATCTTTGATAAATTTTTCTGCGAGAACAATTTCTTTATCAATTTTTTTTAAAACGGCTTCTTTTCTATCCCTCCTCTCCTTCTTTGTAAATATGAATGAAATGGTAAAGGAAAGCAAACCAGCTAGATATACCATATCATACAGGCCTGCGCCGCCCATTGAGCCGGCGAACGGATGTTGAAAAATTTCAGGTAGATGAGAAAAATCTCCTCCTATGAGGACACCAAGAGTTGAAATGGAATATGAATAAGCTGATGAAATTGGAGACAAAAAATATACTAACAATGCAATTAAAGAGGCAAGTATGGAAGGTAAAAGATAAAAAGGGAAGTATGCTATTACGCCAGCACTTGTAACTTTTGTAATCATATAGGCTGCAAATGCTACCAATGAAATTCCTGCAAGCATTTTATAAAATGGCATGCTGTTCTCTTTCATTAAATAAAATGATAATACAATTGGAATTAATGCCCCTCCTATATTCATTGCAAGGAAATAATTTTTGTATATGAAAATTGGAAGATTCAGAAACATTGTTGAGAATGAACCAAGCAAAAGCAAGCCAACTTCACGCCTTCTCATTCCGATTTCTTCAAAAGATGGAGAATAAACTATAAAAAACAAATATAAGACTAACATTAGAAGCAGAGGGAATAAAATTGAAAGCAACCATGCAATCATTGATGCTCATTAAGAATTAATACAAAAACCTTATGGAAATTTACTTATATGCTCATTTATTTTAATTTACTAATGAAAGGCAAGACAAAATGCCCATATTGCGGAAAATATGTAATTATTGAAGTTCCAGATGGAGCAACAGGATTGCAAACTGTAACATGCCCAAATTGCGGGATGAAAATAAAAGTAAATGTAGAAGAGCATGAAGCTCTAAATTTGCCATCTACAACAGAAAATGAAAACCCAATACACCCTACTATAAGAAAAATAAAGCCATCGAGCAAACCAATGCTTGCAGGAGCTTTACTCCTTACTGTTTTTCTTCTTGGCGTTGTTATGGGAGGCGTTATTCTTACCCACGAAAATATTCTTTCTCATGGTTTTGGGGATTATACAGCCAAAGTTATTGACAATGATGGGCATGCCATAGAAGGCGTTGTAGTTACAATTGAAGATGAAAATATTTCTGTTACAAGCGATGAGAATGGAGAATTTTTTTTTGAAAATATATCTGCAGGTAAGCATGTAATTGATTTAAAAAAAGAAGGATATGCCAGTATAAAAGCTGAAATATTTGTTTTGCCAATAAAATATCCTATTAAGTCAAAATTTGTTATGGAAAAGGGGGAGGGAACTGAAAACGAGAAAGGAATTATTTTAAGGGCCATAAATGCCCTGCCAATTATATCAACAGCAATAATAATAATATCTTTTCTGCCTTTAATAGGTGCGATATTTTGTTTTATGAGAAAATATTTCTTCATGGCAATTATTTCTTCAATTATAGGAATATTTTCCATTGGATTTTTTATTGGTAGCATACTTAGCATTGTTGCATTGATAATATTGCTTTTAAGTAGAAATGAATTTGAGGGTGAGGTAAAATATTAATATAAAAGCCTTTATTTTATAGTATGGGAAAATTCTGGCTGTATGCAAGACTTACAATGGCGATAGCATTGATATTTGCTATACTATATGCTCTGTTTATTTTAATAGCCTATATATTTGGATTTGCCCAGCCAATAATAATTGCAATTCTTGCATTTATGGTTGTTTTGATTCAATATGCAGTCAGCCCAAAAATTGTAGAAGCAACCATGCATGTTAAATATATAAGCAAGAAAGAAATGCCATGGTTGCATGAAATTGTTGAAAGGTTAGCACAGAAGGCAAAAATACCAAAGCCAAGAATAGGAATATCAAATATTTCAATCCCGAATGCATTCGCTTTTGGAAGAACCACTAAGGATGGAAGGGTATGTGTGACAAAAGGATTGCTGAATATATTAAATAAAGACGAAATAGAAGCTGTTCTTGGTCATGAATTGTCCCATATAAAACATCGTGACATGATTGTAATAACAATGCTTTCTGCCATTCCTTTGATAAGTTATATAGCCTATTGGAATTTTTTATTTAGTAGAGACAGGCAGGGACAAGGATTGGCAATGGCATTTGTAGCATTCTTTATATATTTTCTAACAAATTTGATTGTTTTATATGTAAATAGAATAAGAGAATATTATGCGGATTATGGCTCTGCTGTTCTAACAGAAAAACCATATATGCTGGCATCTGCATTATATAGGATAACAACCTCTACATCAGGAATGCCAAAAGCAAAAATTAAGGAAGCAGAAGGAATGAAAGCATTTTTTGCAACAGATCCATCAACTGCAAGAAGAGATTTAATCGAATTGAAACAAGCTGACTTAAATATGGATGGACATTTAGATGAATATGAAGTCAAATTATTTGCATCAAAAGCAAGGGCAAGAACAAGTGATAAATTGATGGAGATATTTTCATCCCATCCAAATGTTGTTGATAGAATAAAAAGATTGGCGGAGGTAAAATGAAACTCGTAAAAATGGAAGTTTATCCTGAAATAGGAAGAGGAGAAAGATATTCTGAAATAATATTAGTAAATGAAGATATGGCTTTGCCAATTTATATTAGCCATGGACAGGCTGAAAGCATAATCAATGGAATGCAGGGCATAAGGTTTCACCGCCCACTAACGCATGACCTTTTTATACAAGTTATAAATTCTCTCGGTGGAGATATAAAAAAAGTTGTTATAGACGACCTTGCAGAAGGTATATTTTTAGCAAAATTATATATAGAATATATGAGAAACGGAGAAATAAAAGAAGTCATGCTCGACGCCCGCCCAAGTGATTGTATTGCCCTCGCAGTAAGCGAAGGATGCGACATATATGTTTCTGAAAAAGTTTTGCAAGAGCCTGGAAAAAGTAAAGAAGAAATGGGGATAAAAAGTTTTTAATTGTTTTTAATTT
>CAZYCK010000035.1:0-8669 GCA_964646055.1 uncultured Thermoplasmatales archaeon
TATCAGCTACATTTGGCATATTCCTTACATCAATTATTATTTTTGCTTCTTCCATTTTTTATCACCTCAATAATATATGTTTTAGGTAGAAATTAAGGTTTGCCTAAATTTTGTGGAAATAATAATCCAACTTCTTCTTTATATTTTTTATATTCTTCCCCATACTTTTTCAAAAGATTCTTTTCTTCAAAATATATGATAGGCAGATAAAGAAAAGCATATAATATTGAAAATAAGAAAGCATATAATGAATTAAATAAGAGTGCCAGACCAATAGCAAATAATCCATTGCCAATATATAAAGGATGCCTGGCGAAGCCATATATGCCTGTTGTAATTAACTTTACTTTATTTTTTAAAGCTGGTGATGCTCCTATTTGTTTTTGCGATACTATTCTGATAATGAAACTTATTCCTATAAGAAATATTCCAGTAAATAAAGAAACAATCAAAGGAATTGTCATCCTAGGGCTTTTAGTAAATGGAAAAACAATGGGTGGTAACACAAAAATTAGAAAAATAAATACTCTGAGAAACCATTGTGGTATTTTATCTTTAATTTTCTCAATCCCAAATATGGCTAACATTAAGATTGCTATTACATAACCTACCAAATAGAAGCTTAGCCAGAAAAGTGGATTTAGCCATAAATTATTGACCATTTTTTACCATTTTTTAACCCATACCTTTTCTGCCAGGCCTCTTCCAAGAACAACTTCTTTTTCACCTATTCTCAATGTTACAAAATGGCTCAAATCTTCATGGGCTTTTTTTTCTTCTACTACAACAATCTTTATTTTTTTACCTATTATCCCTCCCAATCTCTCATAAACTTCGCTCCCTCCGATAATATCCTCTATTGTTCCCTCTCCTTTAAGAAAATTTGCTTGAATTAATCCTTTCTCCGTCCTTACAAGAATCTTTGCTGCCTCGCCGCCGCCAAGAGTATAAGTCTCATCATCTATATTGAATATGTACGTTTTCTCTATGTCATGTCCTCTAACATCAACTTTTTTTCCTTCTTCAATACCTATTTTTGAAAGACCCTCCCTCATTTCTTCGTTAAATTCTTCTAAACTTGTTATTTCTCCTTCTCCCTTTTCTACATCTAAAAGTTTTTTTCCATCAATAATTATTTTTTCTGCTATCCCCCTCGGGATCAATATATCTTTTTCTATTTTCACTATTAAGGGTCCAAAATGGGAATGGGTTATTCCTCTCTCAAGCACTTCCACAATATCTCCAATTTCAATAGATAATTTCTTAAGTTCATTTTTTACTTCCGTCCCTCCATCTATTCTGGCTATTTGTACATACCCTCTTGCCTTAATTAAAGGCACAAGATTTTTCTTTTTTACATTCATCTTCCTCCTCTTTTCTCACTCAAACTTGTCTTATATCTAATAGAAGAGAGTTCTTTTATCATCCATTTCATTTTTGGATAAAATGGAAGCAGAAGAAGCCCAAGTATGAGATGCGGTGCAATCCCCCATGTATCTCCTGCGAGAGTCCATCCCTCCTCTATTGATTCTCCCCAAACGAGAGGATAGTAAGCATCAAGCATATCAGCAAATATCACCAATAGATTCAGAATCATCAGAACTATCGCTAGAAGCCATCCAACAAAGAGAAAACCGAAAGATCTTTCATCATTAATATAATTTAGATATATTGCTCTAATTAGTAACGCTCCTACGATTATAAGGATAAATCCAGAGAAGACATCAGGGAATGTATTAGGGATATAAGTATCAAGAATATTAAATCCAGGTTGAATATTTCCTCCAAGCCATGGTATCCACCAAGATACAAGTCCATTGTAGAACTGAATTATTCCATATATCAAATATAGCAATGATATAATAAGTATGTATATCCAGCTTCCTTTTTCTATCTCTTTTTCCATTTATGCCACCCCCAGTAAATGCCCCGCTCCTAAAACAACCCAAGCCATTACATAAGCCAAGCCGACTTCATAAATTAACGTAAATATTGTCCATTTCCATCCTGCTTCCTGCTTTATTGCTCCAAGTGTTACTATACATGGAACATAAATTAGTATAAAGACCATATATGCATACATAACCAATGGGCTATACATGCTTGCCATTGTTGTTGCTATTGTTCCCTCTGAAGCACCATAAAGCAGGGCTGATGCTCCAAGTACTATCTCTTTAGCTACAAATCCAAAGATTGCTGCTACCAATAACTTCCAATCCCATCCAAGTGGAGCTACTAATGGAAGGAAAAATTTTCCAAGAGCAGCTACAAGGCTGTTTTCTGCATTTTCCGTATAGGTAAAATTGGTGCTTGTTATAAGAAGAACTCCGAGGAGAAGTATGCCTGGTAATATTACTTTCCCAGCTTTTGTAAAAAACATTTTTCCTCTAGCCCATGCTTTAGATAGCGAAACCTTCGGAACTGGCATTTGGTATGGAGGAAGCTCTAATATGAAAGGCGAAGTTCTTCCTTTTAATATTGTTTTTCTCAGAGTTATAGCTACAGCAAATGCGAGCAAGATCCCCAGAAGATAAAGAGACAGGAGAACGTCTCCGCCTGCTTCACCAAAGAATGCACCAACAATAGCCGAGAAGAATACCAATCTTGCCCCACACAGCATTAAAGGATTTGTTACTATTGCAACCAATCTATCTTTTTCATCAGGTATTGTTCTTGTTGCATAAATCGCAGGAACGTTACAACCGAAGCCCATTATCATTGGAATTATTGTTCTTCCAGAAAGACCAACCTTTCTCATGAGCTTATCCATCAAGAATGCAGCTCTTGCCATATAGCCAAAATCCTCAAGCAGGGAAAGAGCAAAGTATAATAGCACTATCAAAGGTACAAAGCTCAAAACCATACCAAGTCCATTTAATACGCCATAATCCCCAAAGAATAGGTAATCCAGCCAATTTATACCTGTTAAACCTGAAAGTGCACTTGAAAGTACAGCAAAACCATCTCCAAGGAAATCACAAAATGGAGCAGAGAATATAAAAGCGAACTGAAAGGTTGCCCAGAGAATTGATATGAATATTAGTATCCCAAAAATTTTGTCCAAGAGAACTTGATCTATAAGATCAGAAGCTGTAACCTTCTTTCCTTTCAGCAAAATATCACTACATAGATTCTTTATCAATTCATAACGCTCATCAGCAATTGCTATTTCAGTATCTCCAAGTTCTTCTTTCATAGATTCTCTTATTTCTTCACATTTTGAAAGTACATTGCTGTCTCTAATTTTCTTTTTAATTTCTTCATCATTTTCAAGAATCTTTATTGCTGCCCATTTTGTGTTAATTTCTTCTGGCAATTTTTCTTCAATAACCTTTTCAATTTTCTTTATGTATTTTTCAATTTTCTCACTATATCTTATCTCTTTTCTTACAGGCTTTTTTGAGTATTCAATTACAGCATTGCATAGTTCTTCCATTCCTTCTTTTCTTGGAGCAACGGTTGGTATAACTGGTATTCCAAGTTTCTTGCTTAATGCATCAATATCTATTTTTGTATTTTCCCTTTCAGCCAGATCTATCTTGTTAAGAGCGATAATTACATTTACCCCAAGTTCAAGAAGTTGCAACGTCAGGTAAAGATTTCTCTCTAAATTTGATGCGTCAACAACATTAACTATAATATCCGGCTTCTCAGAGATAATATAATCTCTTGCTATTAACTCCTCCATAGAGTATGCGGTTAGACTGTATGTTCCAGGAAGATCTATCACATATATTTCTTTTCCTTTAAAATTCAATGTTCCCTCGGCCTTATCTACTGTTTTTCCAGGCCAGTTACCTATATGCTGATGGGCACCTGTTAAATTGTTGAAAATTACAGATTTCCCAACATTTGGATTTCCTGCAAGCGCAACTCTTATTTTCATTATGTCACTTCCACAAATAATTTCATACTAATCCCCCTCCCTAATGCAATTCTAGAGCCTTTTACTTCCAATAGAACTGGCCCAGAATTGGATGATTTTATAATTTTGATAGTGGCACCAGGAATCAATCCTAACTCTGTCAACCTTCTCATGGCGCCTCTTCCTGCTCTAACTCCAATAACTTTTACTGTCACACCTTCAGGTGCCATAGCCAGAGGAAGCATTTTTATTTCATCTCCACAATTACTATCTTTGCCTCATCTCTCTTCAGAGAGAGGTGGTATCCTTTCACTTCAAACTCTATTGGGTCCTTTAAAGGAGCGTTTCTGATAACTCTCACCTTTTCACCTTTACTCATTCCCATCTCTATAAGTCTTCTCTTTAGTAGAGAATCTCCTCCAGAAAGACCAACTATTACACCAACATCCCCGGGTTTAAGCTCACTTAATCTAACTTTCATTTTATCGCCTGCATTTATCTCGCTAAGCCTTTCAATCATTGGAATATATATCTTTTAGGTAGTAATTAAGGTTTGCCTAAATTTTTTCACATTCTTCTCCCTTTTCAATGCATTCAAATTTTCCTGTTTTTGAATAAATTTTGAAATGCTCAAGCCATAATGGGCTATTCTTGGGACAATTTTTTATAAATGTAATAAACTTTTTTAGTTGAATTATTGTTAATGGGTCAAGATTATGCTCCATTACACATGCATCCTTTTGAGCTATTTCGGCAGGAACTTGTAAATATTTCAGTAATTCTCTTATAGTTTCATGTCTTTCTCTAACTGCACGTGCTAAATTTTTTCCTTCTTTTGTTAAATATGCTCCGTCGTATCTTTTATAATATACCAATCCTTTTGCATTTAGTTTTTGAATCATTTCTGTTATACTGGCTGGCTTGACGTCTAAATATTCTGCTAAATCTATTGTTCCAGCCTTGCTTTTTCTTTTTGTTATTTCATAGATTGCTTCTAAATAATCTTCTTCCCTTCTCGTTATGCCCACGATTGGATATATAGAGCCAATATAAATATTTTGGTAATCCTAAATCTTTATTCCAATTGCATAGAATTGAGGGAAGAAATTGAATTGTATTCCTTCTTCTAATGATTTTAGATAATGTTCTTCCCATTTTTTTATTTCTTCATCGCTCAATCCTTCTTTTCTTAAAACTTTCCAGTAGAAATTTCTCGAACGAATATAAGATGCTTTATCCTCATTGCAATTCCATATTCTTTTATTTCCTAGCCCAACTTCCGTCTTCAATCCAGCTTTTACAAATAGCATTCTTAATTTTCTTCCAATATACGGATCTCCTCCTCTATGCTTTATCGATTTGCCAGCAAATATTTCATCTACGCCAGGATAAGGAGGCCAATGTATTTTCCCTCCAAAATCTGGTTCAAGGCTTGCAACAACCTTTCCACCTTTTTTAACAACCCTCGCCATTTCATTTACAACTTTTTGAGGCTCTTTTGCCCACATTAAAAATAGATTGCATATTGCTATATCAAATGTATTATCTTTAAAAGGTAAATTATGGGCATCTCCTACCAAAATTTCAACATTCATTCCTTCCAACACTTTTTTTGCAATCTTTGCCATATCACTTGCGTCATCCACAGCTATAACAATACCATTTGTATGGGCAGCCACATCTTTGGTTACGGCGCCGGAGCCGCAGCCAACATCTAAAACAATGTTTGCGTCTTTCAAACCCGCTTTTATGTAAATTGGATGGCGTTCTTCAGCTGTTTCGAGAGATTGGCTTTCAAGCTTTTTTATGAATTCATGGAATTCATCTTTGCTTCTATTGTGAGGCATAAAAGAAAATAAAAATGAATAAAAAAATCTTTTTAGTGTATTCTGTTTAATTTTATGCCAAAATTTGTTATCAAGAGAGATGGGAGAAAAGAAGAATTCATTCCAGAAAAAATTGTTGTATCGGCAATAAAAAGCGGGGCTAACAAGGAAATAGCGAGAAAAATAGCAGAGAAAGTCGAAAAAATAGATAAAGAAGAAATAGAAACAAAAGAAATAAGGGAAATTGTTTTAAATGAATTAAAAAGTATTGATCCAGACTGGCATAAAAGGTGGCTTTCTTATGATAAAGGAATAAAAAGATTGTATAAGCACTATCGCCATGGATTGTATGAATAAAAATAAAATAATTGCTTATAGGAACATTAACTACGAATGGGAAATGAAACTATCACTTTCTTGGCTTTCACTTCATTTTTTAGCCATTTATCTTGATAGACTTGTTTTCAATTTTTTAAAAAATTTCCATTTCCATGCAATAAAATCTCTAATAAGCTTTGCTGCAAGCAAGCCAGCTCTTCCATCATCATAGGGCGGGCACACTTCCACGACATCCATTGCTATAACTCTATCGGCAATCTTTTTAATGAAATCAAAGACTTCGTATCCCAATCCCATTGGTTCAGGATTGCTCACGCCAGAAGCATAGCATGGATCAAAAACATCCATATCTATACTCAAATAAATTTTATTATATCTCACCTTGTTTGCTATATCTATGCTAAATTGTTTTGAAGTATAATATCTATAGCTCAATTTTTCTGCGTCCTCCTTCTCTTCTCTTGACATCGATCTTACTCCAATACTTATGACATTTTTTCCGATTCTCTCAAATATTCTTCTCGTAGAGCACGCATGGCTATTTTTATTGTTTAAATATTCATTTCTAAAATCTGTATGTGCATCCAATATCACAACCCCATCTATACTATCATAAGGAATTATTTTTGGCGTTATAGAATGGGCGCCGCCGATGGCAATGCCAACTTTTTTTTCATCAATGCTTTTTTTCATCAATGCTTTCGCTTCATTTAGTTCAAAATTTCCAGCATCATGAATTGGGACATTGCTTAAATCAATATTGGAAAAAATATCATAGCTTTCATAATTATCTGACAATTGCCTTATATAATCAGGGGCTTTTGATGTCCCACTTCTAAAAGACATTTCTTTATCTTCATAAGGTATGCCCATAATAACATATTTTGCTTCATCAAAATTTTCTGTTGCATCTGCAAACATCATGTTCTCGTTATTTTTCTCTTACCCATTGCCTGTAAATATTGAATTTCTGTTCCTTCCTTCAATTTATCTTTAAATTCTTCTGGTATGCCCATTTCAAATGTTTCAAATGTTTCCATATCCATAAGTTGCACTTTCTCTCCCATTATTGCAACAACTTGAGCTGTCCTCTTGTCAATAACAGGAATCTGAACTTTATGGCGAACTGGAAAAACAACACTTCTTTTTTGATTATCAAATACACCAATAGCATCTATCCTTGCTTTTGCTTCTCCATGCTTCCCTGGCTTAGATGTTGTTATGCTTATTATCTTACAAGGCTCATTATCAATTATAACATAACGATTCTCTTTTAATTCTCTAACTTCTGCAACTTCCTTCATTATAACACCAAATTGAAATAACCAAGCCCTAATTAAATTTTATGAACATATCTTGCTTTATATTTTTTCCATCTGCCATTATAAAAATTTTCTATTTCAATATCATCCATATTATTTATATTTTCATCAACTTTTGCTATTAATATTCCTCCATTTCCCATATCTTCATACCTTCTCGAAGAAAATATTGTCAAACATTTTTTATATGCAATCATACCATTCAAATTGTAGTCATGTCCTCTTATGAAGGCTCTTGCATTTATTTTATTTAAAAACAAATTCAATTCTTTTTCACCAAAATTATTTCCTGCCCCTCGAAAAACAGGAGAAATGGCTGCATCGCTCCATGTTATCTCTTCTATTGCATCAACATTATTTTTATCTATTGCATTTGCATTTTTTTCAATTGGAAATCCACCATGGGCAGCATAAACATTATTTGCGAGAGCCATTAAAGGCATTTCTTTGAATGCCATTACATAGTAGCTATATAATTGCGGGCAGCAATCTTTCACTTCATATTCAAATTCATTTGGATAGCATGGTATGGCATAATTTGCTTCATGATTTCCCTTTAGCAAAAAAATTTTATCTGGATACGTGCTTTTCATTTCTAACAAATAATTTATATTCGGAATAGAGGAGCCAATGTCAGCTGGTGCCCTATCTATATAATCTCCAAGAAAAATCATTATATCAAAATTTTCATCAAAAAATTTTTTTATTATCTCTTTTGTTACAATAACATCTCCATGGGTGTCGCCAGCCAGCATTATTTTGCCGTGCAATTTCAAAAAAGCAGGCTCTTTTTTCAAATATTTTAAAGCATCTTTTATTATTTTCTCTAATTTTTCTTCTTTGAAATACACTTTAATAAAGATTATACTAAGTATTTATATTTATAGTGAAATTCGCAAGGATTAATGGAATAGCTTGAAGGAAGATATTGCAATGAAAAATAAATATAATAAAAAAGTATTACATAGCCATTGGGCCCATAGCTTAGCTAGGTTGGAGCGCCCGGCTGATAAGAGCCCTTTAACTTGGGGTAAAGCCTTTTTAAAGGGCTTGTAGAAACCGGGAGGTCGTGAGTTCAAATCTCACTGGGCCCACTGACTTTATTTTGCTCTTCCCTCGCAAATGAACCAAATTCATTAAGGAGCAGTAAGCCTAAGTTAAAAAGATAAATTTAGATATTAATTTCTGCTTTAAATTTATTTACTTTTTCAAAATAATTATTGAAAAGAAGCTATGCTCAATAATTGTTCAACACAGCAGGAAAAGAATAAACTTTATTAATAACAAATTATTTTTTATCATGGCACTTGGGGAAAA
>CAZYCK010000036.1:0-8111 GCA_964646055.1 uncultured Thermoplasmatales archaeon
GGCTTTTTCTAAAAGGCTCAAAAAGTGCTTCAGCCCAAAAAGAACCATTACATTTTTGGGATGCAACCCTTTTTTAAAGGGATGCAAGAAAAGGCTTACTCAAGTCTTTAATTCGCCCATTGTCGTAACACGCTCTGCAAAGGCATTATGTTTATGTATTGATTCCAAACTCTCACTTCTTGCAATTACAACCGCATCATCCGGTAGATTTTTATATTTTTCCAAAATTTTCTTCAGCATATCTCTTACGACGTCTTCAACAAATTTTGGATTCTCATGCGCTTTTCTTACAACTTCCATCTCATCTCTTCTCTTTAATATTTCAAATGTTGGTGAACTCATAGATTGTTCTGCAATATCTATCAATTCATCTGCATCTATACTTCCATTACTCTCAATAAAAAGGGTCGCAACATTTCTCTGATTGTGAGTATATTTCTCGTTATAAACTTTTTTTATATTTTCCATTGCACATGGGCATGCTGTCATACCAATAACTTCAACACCAATAAATTTTCTTATTTTGCCTCCATTTGCTATAGCCCTTGCCATTATTTTATATGGTTCCAAAGTTTTTTTATTGAGCGGTGTTTTCCTCTCCAAAAAATATAGAGAGGATGCAAAAACTTCTGCCCTACTTGCATATTCATGCCTTTGAAGCAGTTTTTTAGCTATTTCTTCACATAAATCTTCTAATCCTTTAGAAGGTTGCCTTACAGATTTATCAACAATTTCCTCAACAATCTCAGCATTTCTTGATAAATCACTTCCTTTCCTATTTGCAGGTAAATCGACAAATATATCCATCTCAACTAAAAGGCTTATGCTTCTGCCATTTCTTGCTATATTAACAGGTTTCTTTATGCCTTTTATCCCCACTCTTGTTAATTTGAATGTTGCATTTGGTTTCCAAGATTGAACATCTGGTAGCATGTTAATGCAAAAGTGTTGCTATTTAAAATATTTGTTCCTATTGCTGACGTGATGCAAATTTTACTGAGTTATTTTTCAAAAGATATTAGCAATAAAATATTAATACCCTGCCAAAATACATTCTACAATGAAACCTTTAGAAGTCATACATTCAAGTATGGAAAAACGTGTGCTGGTAGAATTAAAAGGAGGCAGGGAGTATCGTGGCATATTAGAAGGCTATGACCATCCTCATTTAAATTTAATATTGAAAAACGCTGAAGAATATGTTAATGGAGAAAAAAAAAGAGAAATAGAAAAAGTTATAGTTAGGGGAGACAATATAGTATATATTTCACCGTGATAAAATGAGCAAAGGAACACCATCTAAATCAGGAGGAAAAAAGACGCACATTGTTTGCAGAAGATGTGGAAGACATGCCTTTAATGTTAGGAAGGGATATTGTGCCGCCTGTGGGTATGGAAAATCTAAAAGACTAAGGAGCTATAATTGGAAAAAATGAATGAAAAATGTGGTGTTGTTGCCATAGCTTCCAATAAAAATGTTGTTGAGGATATTTATGTTGCTTTAATGGCTCTGCAGCATCGCGGCCAGGAGGCGGCGGGCATTTCTGTTTATGATGATGGAATAAAGAGCATAAAAGGAATTGGACTTGTCAATGAAGCTTTAAAAAAAGATAATTTAGGTCATTTAAAAGGAAATAGTGGTATAGGTCATGTTTATTATTCTGTTACAATTTCAATTCCAGAAAATGCACAGCCATCTGTGTTCCATACAGCTATGGGTGACATAGCAATTGCCCATAATGGGATAATAACAAATTCAGAAGATTTGAAGCAGGAATTGATGAAGAAAGGCCATAATTTTATTCAAGGAAGCGAGGAAGAATCTTTTGCATATCTTCTTAGTGATTCAATGAAAGAAAAAAATTTTGAGAAAGCTGTGAAATATGCAATGAAAAAAATGAAAGGAAGCTATTCTGTTACATTGATGTTCAATAACAAAGTTTATGGACTTAGAGATGCATTTGGGATAAAGCCATTATGCCTTGGAAAAATAAAAGATGGATATATAATAGCATCTGAATCTGTGGCAATAGATGCTTTAGGGGGAGAATTGATAAGAGATGTTGAGCCTGGTGAGCTTGTTGAAATAACACCAGATGGATATAAATCATATATATTAATGAAAGAAAAATACAAAGCGCATTGCTTTTTTGAATATGTCTATTTTGCACGTTCAGATTCAATAATAGATGGCATAGAAGTCTATAAGGTTCGCCAGAAGCTTGGAGAAATACTCGCAAAAGAGCAGCCAGCAGACGGCGACATAGTTGTTCCAATACCAGATTCAGGAAGGGCGCATGCTTATGGATATTCAAAAGCTTCTGGGATACCAATGGCAGAGGGGCTGATGAAAAATAGATATATTGCAAGGACTTTTATAATGCCGAGCCAAAAAGTAAGGGAGAAATTTGTAAGACTTAAATTAAACCCTGTTAAAAGTGTTGTGGAAGGTAAGAAAGTTGTAATAGTTGATGATTCTATTGTTAGAGGAACAACCATGCGTAAAATTGTTGATTTACTCCGCAGCTATGGAGCTAAAGAAGTTCATGTCAGAATTGCTTCTCCTCCAATAGTCGCTCCATGTTATTTTGGTATAGATATGACAGAAAGAAGCCAGCTTATTGCTTCAAAGAGAAATATTGAAGAAATAAGAAAGGAAATAAATGCCACCTCATTAGGATATATTTCTATAGAGGGGCTAACGAAAGCTATAGGAATAAAAAAAGAAAACTTATGCTTGGGCTGTGTGACAGGAAAATATCCAATTAAAGTTGATAATGAAAAATTGAGATTTCAGGAGAAGATTGAAAAATGGAGATAAAAAGTAAGATTGCAGTAATTTTATTTTTACTCCTTATCATTGTGCTGGCAATAGTAGCTATAAATATGCCTCATGGCAAAAAATCATCAGCAGAGATAAAATTAGTTGTTAATCCATCCAATTTTACAATTGAGGAAGGAAAAAGTGCATCAATAAATTTAATTGTATTAAAAAATAATGCCCCTTTTGAATGCAAGGTGGAATGGAATGTTAAATCAAACGGCAGCACAGGTAAAATAATTTCTCCTTTTCCATCTGAAACGAATAAAAATGGATATCTAAAAGTGACATATTTTGCTCCTGATGATGTAAATGAATTAAATCATAAAGTGGAGATAATAGCAAAAGTTGATTTTAATGGAGAGGAATTTTGTAAAACAATTTATGGCTATATCTACCCAAAACTTTATAATACGAGTCTTTCCATTTCATCAGATAGAAGTAATATTATAGCAGGTGAGACATGCCATCTCAAAGCAACATTGCTATATTTTGATAAAAAATGGCTTCCTTTACCAAATAAAAAAATAAAATGGGAATTTTATATAGATAACAAAACAATAGAAAAAGAAAGTGAGACAAATTCACTTGGTATTGCAAAGACACCATTTTTTTATTCAAACGCTCTCAATAACATAACAGCAGACATAGAAGCAGTATATAAAATCAATTTAAGTGGGGAAATAGATTTTAATGGATGCAAAAGTAAAAGCATAAAAATAAATATAAGACCAGAAAAGCCGGGAGATTTTCCTGTTGTTTTAATTCATGGATGGATTGGTTCAATATCTGATTCTCTAATAAATTTTACATGGTGGAATCTGACAAAAAAATTGCAACAACGTGGATTTAAAGTTCTTGATTTTGATCCAATAAAACCAGGCATACAATGGCTAACATACGACCCAGGATGGAAAAATCATCATATACCATGGATTGCTGCCAAAATCAGTCAGAGAATAAGAAAAGCTTTAGTGCTAAATGGCTATCCCCCAAATCAAACAATAGATATCGTAGCCCATAGCATGGGCGGTCTTGTAGCAAGATTTATGGCAGAGCATTATATGGCAGATGTTGATTATTGGAACGATAGCTGGTCGCCAGGCGATAAAGGGACGCCATGGTATGGCGACGGCGACGGCGATGTTGTTATTGGGGGCGACCAAATAGATGATTTAATTATGGTTGCTACACCAAGTCATGGAGTGCCTCCAGATATAAATGAAAGCGTTTTGCAGGTAATAAATTATGCTGGTTTTCCATGGTGGATAGGGCAAGTGCCTGACATGATATATAACTCACCATTTTTGGAAGCCATGGGTTATAAAGGCGTTGATAATGTGGATTACTATGCTGTTGGAGGAGACATAGGATGGATTTTTGGGGGTGTTCCAAAAGATTTTGATGGCGATGGTGTAGCCCATTATTCAGACGGGCTATGCCCGACAGAAAGCCCTTATATTGAAGGAAAGCCACTTTACATTCTTGTGGGAAAAGCATGGCCTTATGGTGAAGAAGACCATCTTTCCTTAATAGGAATAAATGATAAAGTTCATGAATATGTAATAAAACATTTAATCGATTAATTTACATTAAAGAGATGCTCACAACCGTGCTTCCTCTTACAACAACTTTTCCAAGGCGGCGGGGCTCGCCATCATTTTTTTTCTCAATGGCGTCTTCAAGAACAAGATTCATGTATTGGTCAAATCCTGATAACTTTCCATCCAACAGTCGGCCATCTTTTAATAAAAGAGACACATTTCTATTAACGCTTGCTTCCAGCAAATCATTTGGTAGAACCATGAAAGGATAATATCATATCATTTATATATCTTTCATATTTCTATCTTGCAATAATATGTATTATATCTCTATGCTGAAGAATATGATCTGCTCCCACTATTTTTTTTGTTCTTGCATCAACAGCTCTTATAAAACCTTCAGCCAAATCACTATGGACTTTTTCAGCAAGTTCTATTACTGTAGAGCCTTTCGGCATTAAAAATACATCTGGTAGAACATTTCCGTCCTTATCTGTAAGTTTGTTTTCGTCTTCAACTGGAAAAACTGCTATCAAATTCAAAACTTCAAAAACAGCTTTATCTATTACCTGCTGGACTCCTGTAGAACCATATACATCGAGAACATGCTTCTTTATATATTCAAGTCCTCTTTCTTGCATTTCATTTAAATTTTTCAAAATTTCGAATTTTGAATCCCCTGGCTTGTAACTTATCAGTCCATTTTCTGCAGCTTTTATTAAAGCAAGTTCCGATTCAGCGGAGACTGGAACTGAATTATTTCCCAAAAATTTTTTAACCATTTCTGGAGAAGCAATATCAACTTTATTCAATGCAATCAAAATTGGTTTGCCCACTTTTCTTATATTTGAAGATAAGCTCAATAATTCATCATCTCCCCATTTTGTAAAATCTTCATCCAATTTTGCCTTTCTTATTGCATCTTTTATATCTTCTTCTTTTATTCCTAAACCAGTAAGCTTTTCTGCAAGCACCTTTTCAATTTTTTTTCCCTCAAGCTTGCATTTTGTTGATATACGATGCCAGTCTCTTCCAATAATTCCTTTTATCCAATGATCTATTTCTTCTTCTAAAAATTTTATATCCATTGCTGGGTCATGTTTGCCAATTCCGCATTGCCTACCTTCCTCATCAGTTGAACCAGATGCATCAACAATATGGATGAGGCATGAAGCTTGCCTTAAGTCATCTAAAAATTTGTTTCCCAAACCCCTGCCAAGATGAGCTTTTGGAACCAAGCCAGCAACATCTATTGCTTCTACAGGAACATATCTTATTCCATCAATACATATAGAATTGCGGGGATTGCATCTTGTTTCAAATTCTTTGCATGGACATTTAACACGGGCGTAAACAATGCCTTTATTTGCATTTATTGTTGTAAATGGATAGTTTGCTATATCTGCTTTTGCATGTGCAGATGCGTTAAAAAAAGTCGTTTTCCCCACATTTGGTTTCCCAACTATTCCAATTTGAACCATTTTATCAGCTATAATAATGTGTTTCTTCTTTCTTCTCTTCTTTTTTCTTCCTCTTTGTTTCGATTATGTCTATCGCAAGAATCATGCTTATGGGTATTATTCTTATCTTCCCTTTTTTATTTCCATGACTGCTATCCATTTTAATGCATATTCCTCCTTCTTCCTTACCAATATATGAATAACCAATGAAAGTCCCTCTTGTAACCATTGCATCTTTTTCAGAACTTATAGAATATATTTCATATTTTGAACCCGGCACCAATTCAATTTCTTCAGTTTTCATTTAAAAAACCTCCTTTCAACCAACTTTTGTAAATGAGCAACAGTTTCATTATAATTCTCCATTGCAACTTTAACATGAGCTTCAACAAAACTCCATGCTTTTGCTATATTTCCATATCTTAGTCTATAAGTCTTTTTAACATTCTTTCCTTCTCCTTCCTTTCCTTCCTCGAGTATATCCATGCTTTTCAATTTATTCAAATGCCTGTAAATGGTTGCTTTTGTTGCATTTAGTTCAAGCATGAGCTCTTCAATCATCCATTTCTTCTCAGGATGAATTAAAAAAAGTTCAAACAACTTGAAAGCAATCGAATCTTGCCCATTGTTCTTTCCCATGTAACCTATTACTTTCAAAAATTTTTCGGCAACTCCTTTATAATCTTCTTCTCCAATCATTGGAGATAAATTTTTGACTTTTATTTCGAAATCCATATTAAATAAAGGGCATGCAATTTATAATTTTTAGCTTTACATTGAAACATTTATATAATGAAATTTTATCTACTCAACATGTCGAGAAAGCCGGCAAGGATGTACAGAAACATTAGAGGAAGAGTTACAACAAGAAAAGAATACATGGGAGGTGTGCCAAATCCAAGGATAAGCCAATTTGATTTAGGTAATTTAACTTCTGAATTCCCTGTTGAGATATCATTAATTGCAAAAGAAAAATGCAACATACTACATCGTGCATTAGAAGCGGCTCGTATAGCGGCAAATCGTTATATAATGAAAACCGCAGGAAAATCAAATTATAGAATGAAAATAAGAACTTATCCTCACGTTGTTGTAAGAGAAAATAAGCAGGCAACAGGAGCAGGAGCAGATAGGGTTTCTCAAGGAATGAGGAAGGCATATGGCAAGCCTGTTGGAACAGCAGCTCAAGTAAAAGAAGGGCAAAAAATAATCACAATATGGACAACAACAGAAAATATAAAATTTGCAAAGGATGCTTTAAAGAGAGCAAATGCCAAGCTGCCAACTCCGTGTGGAATAGAAATTAATATGGCTGAATGATGTCAAGGAAAAAATAAAGTATTAATTTTTCTTTAATGAAGGTGAAAAATAGAAATAGGCAGGAAATAGCCGAACAAAGGATAAAAAAATTGTTTCAGGAAGCTGAAAAAAGAGCAATGGAAGGAAGGATGGATTTGGCAAATAGATATGTTGAAATTGCAAGAGAAATATCAATGAAATATCTCGTAAGAATACCAAAAGAATATAAACTAAGATATTGCAAAAAATGTCATTCATATTTATTGCCAGGAAAAAATTGCATGGTAAGGCTAAAAAAACACAAAGTTGTTATCAAATGTTTAAATTGTGGTCATTTTATGAGATACCCATATATAAATGAGATAAAAGAAAGGAGAAAAAATAAATAAAAGTTATTTTATTAATATCATGAAAAAATATTTGATTTCATTTGCTTTTGCTTTTTTGTTCATCTTGCCATGCTTTCTGTCTGCTGCGTCTTCAGATAATACAAATTCATGGATAAAAATTGAAGAACCAAAAAGTGGCATATATATTCATGGAGAAAAAGTTCTAAATTCAAAAATGTATATTTTTATAGGCTCTGATTCTATAAAGGTTAGAGCAGATGCAAGCAGTAATGTAATGGTGGCGTATCTTGCAATATATGATACTATAAAAAAAGAAACGGTTGAAGGAATATGGGATGATAATTCTTCTGATGGTTTTTCTTATACATTTAGCAATTTGCATAGCGGGATATATGCTATAGCTGCCATTGGAGCTGCTATTGATATACAAGAACCTGTAGCATTTGATTGGATTATGCCTGTTATTGTAATAAGATGATATGCAAGAATTGGACGAGATAAAAGAAGAAATAAAAAAATGCAAAAAATGCAGACTTTGGAAAAGTAGAAGAAACCCTGTTGTCGGTGAAGGAAATGAAAATGCAAGAATCATGTTTATTGGAGAAGCTCCTGGAAGGGCAGAAGATGAAACCGGAAG
>CAZYCK010000037.1:0-8073 GCA_964646055.1 uncultured Thermoplasmatales archaeon
AAGCATTTAATTTTCATTTTCTTTAATGAAGGAAAGACCTGCAAGCATTCCTTTAACCATTCATTTAATTCATTCATAATATCAAAGCAAATTGGGCATGTGGAATGCCTTCAATTTTTATAACATTCTCTTTGTCAATAAGCCCTGCTTCTATACCACATTTAACAGAAAGCTCGCCAACTAAATTCCCTATTGTTGCAATTTCGAGATGCCTTTTCAACATATCTGCATCGCCAAGAACATCAGCATAAAATTCTTTTGAAATAACAAAATCAACATTGCCCATCTTTAAAGTTTTTCCAACAAGCCATGCGTCGCAGGCAGCAAGTAAGATTTCATTTCCAGCCTTGTGAATTTTCATATAAATTTTATTCTCCAGTGAGTTTGTATTTTCCATGTTTTGGCTCAAATATTATCCCCTCTCTTCTCATTTTTGCAATTAAATTTTCAATAGTATCTTTATCCATGCCCTCTTCCTGTGCCCTGGTTATTATTTCCTCGACAGGAGCTGGCGCATCTATTTCAGTGCATATATCTCTTATAATTTCTGTTATTATTTTCATTTTATCTTTTTGGCTCCTTGACATTCCTGTTGCTATTATATCAATATCTATGCTTTCTGTTTCCCTATCCATTCCAACTTTTGTTAAATAATATTCAACTATTTTTATTGCCTTTTCAGCATCTTCTTCATTTACAATTGCTGATAATCTCATTCTTGCAGAAGCTTCAGCAAGTCTTATAAATGCTTCAAGTTGGCGAGGTGTAAAAGGAATTGTTTCTTTTGATTTTGCTCTCATATCTACATAATAATTTTTTATTTTTTCTATAGCACCGTTTGTCATTACTGGATGAATGTGTCTTTTTGCATAAGCAATATACTTTCTTAAAAATTCTGGTTCAAAAATTGGTTTTATCTTATCTGCTTCAACACTTTCATTCCTTTCCATCCTTTCTCCATATCTATGAACTTCTAATATATGCATTGCTAAGGCTTCATCTCTCTCCTTATCTGGCTTGTCCGTTAATGGAAATATTAAATCAAAACGGGAAAGCAATGCTGGAGGAATGTTGATTTGGTCTGCCAATGATGAGTATTCATCAAATCTCCCAAGCTTTGGATTTGCAGCCCCAAGTAAAGCACATCTTGATTTTAATGTTGCGTTTATTCCAGCTTTTGCCACGCTAATTTCCTGCTGTTCCATTGCTTGATGTAATGCATCTCTATCTTTTGGATTCATTTTATCCAATTCATCGACACATGCCACTCCTAAATCTGCCAAAACCAATGCTCCCGCCTCTAAAGTCCATTTTCCTTCTCCAAATTCATCACTTCTTACCGCCGAGGCCGTCAAACCGGCTGCACTGCTTGATTTTCCAGATGTATATATACTGCGAGGAGCAAGTTGTGATATGTATCTTAACAATTGACTTTTTGCTGTTCCAGGGTCACCAACGAGAAGAATATGAATATCCCCTCTTATTTTTGTCCCATCTGGCATTGTTTTTGGTATTCCTCCAAAAAGTTGAAGTGATAATGCATCTTTCTCGGTTTCCAATCCATATATTGTAGGAGCGATTGATTCCCTTATTTTCACTTGGAGCATCGGGTCACTGCTCATTTCCTTTATTTTTTTCTCATCTTCATCGCTAATAGATATTTCTTCAAAAGCCTGTTCTTTAATTTCAACGCTATTAACATCCATCACTTTATTGAATTCCGTCAGTTTAATCTGCCCTCTCCTCCTCACTTGAACTTTTAACACTCCATTTAAAGTTATTCTATCCCCAGGAACACTGCTACCAACCAAGTCATCTTCGAGATAAGCAACCAAACGCATGGGCTGGGCGCCGCCCCTCAGCCCTTCTGGGCTTTCCTGCAGTTCTATTTTTTGTGAATCAATAAATAAAGATTCTTCAGGTATTAGTTTGAATGTTGATTTTCTATGGCATGAAGGGCATACATGTGGTTCAACAAGCATATTTCCTTCTTGGTTTATTTTTACAATGGCTCCGCATTTCTGGCATTTGAATGCAGCTTCAACAAGCTTTGGTCTAACTTCTGTAACTTTTTTTACAAGTCCGTCAACGGATATAAATTTTCCAAGGTGAGAAGAGCGTAAATCTCTTATTTCAATTTTCCTCGCTTCTGGCAAATTTTTTATTCTTATGTGTATGGATGGAATTTCTTCAACAACATCTATGTTTTTTAAAGATTTTTCAGCAGAATATAAAGCATGGTATGGTTTTTCAAGTAAATATTCCCCTAATTCAGAATCATATTTATCTATATCCCAATAATTGAGCAACAAACTTTTTTTATCAGGATACATCAATGCTGCGCTTTCTATCTCTTCCTTAAAATAATCTTGAAACAACCTTTCCCATCTCTCTGCTAAATTTTCTAATCCTGAAATTGCCATAATTTATTATACAATGCAATAGTCATATAAAAAATTTCAAAATTTTTATATTATCAATGCTGTTTTCTTCTATGAATTTATCTCAAGCAAAAATATATGGCGGAGTAGGAGCAATTTTATCTCTAATTGGCGGCGTTCTTCCATACGCAGGAGGCATTTTAGCAATAGTTGGAATAATATTGATATTGATAGCAGTCAAAAAAATTTCTGATGAAACAGGAGATGATGCAATATTCAAAAATTATTTAATTTCGTTTATCATGGGATTGGTTGCAATTGTTGTTATGATTATTTCTTTTATAGCAACCATTGGCATGGATGTATTTTTTCATGTTGGTAAATTAGAGCATTTTTTCAATACCCATTCATTAGCTCATTTAATAGCTGCTCTTATAATTGCATTCATAGTTTTGTGGATATTTGAGATTATAAGTGCAGTATTCCTAAAAAATAGTTATTATGCCATAGCAGAGCACACAAAAGTTGATTTATTTAGAACAACTGGCTTGTTGTATTTTATAGGTGCATTAACTTTAATTGTCTTGGTCGGTCTTTTAATTCTTCTGATTGCAAAAATACTTGAAATAGTAGCATACTTTTCACTACCTGAAAGGATGGATGAAGAGGTTGTAAAAGCTGTGGAGTAACTATGCGATTATATTATCAAGGATGCAATGTCTGTTTCTGGTTCTCTTTCGCAATAATAACATTTTATTCTCAACGGTTGTCTTTTTGTAACAATAAATTTTGATTTTATTGGTTCTTTACTATTTGAAATGCAATTTGGATTTGGGCATCTAACAATTCCAATTATCTCATCTGGAACAACGACCCGACGCTTTTCAATAACTTCATAATTTCTTATAATATTTATTGTTGCATTTGGAGCAATTAAGGCGATTTTATTCACTTCATTTGAATCAAGCTCTCTATTCTCAATTTTAACAATGTCTTTTTTTCCTCTTTTTCCAACAACATTTATTGCTATGCTTATGATAGATTCTTCCTTTCCTTCTATTCCCAAAATTTTTAAAACCTTAAGAGCATTTCCTGGCGTAATATGGTCAATAACAGTTCCATCTTTAATTGGTTGAACTTTCAGTTCTTTCATTCAATCACCCCAAGAATTAAAGCAAGCAAAGCCATTCTTACTGGAATGCCATTAAATGTCTGGCGGAAATATGCGGCATGTTTTGTTGAATCAATGGCTGGGGAAATTTCATCGACACGTGGTAAGGGATGCATTATTATCATATCTTCTTTCGCATTTTTTAGCATATCCATATCTATTCTATAACTGCCTGCAACTTTTTCATATTCTTCAGGGTCAGGAAATCGTTCTTTCTGTATTCTTGTAACATACAAAACATCTATGTCATCAACATTATCAAATTCATTTTTTATACTCAATTTTGCACCATTTTTCCTGCACTCTTCCACAACTTCTTTTGGCATCTGCAATTCTGGAGGGGCAATGAATACCATTTCAGTTTTGAATAATGACAGGGCATAAGCAAGGGAATGAACTGTCCTTCCGTATTTCAAGTCCCCGAGTAAAGCAATTTTATTTCCTTCTATGCTCCCTTTTTCCTTCCTTATTGTGAATAAATCAAGCAAGCATTGCGTCGGATGCCTGCCGGCGCCGTCGCCCCCATTTATTATCGGAACAGTTGCAAATTCTGCCGCCAGCCGTGCTGAACCCTCTTTTGGATGACGTATGACGATAACGTCGCAATAGCTTTCAGCAGTTCTTATGGTGTCGGCAAGGCTTTCTCCTTTCATAATGCTCGTTGTTCCAGGCTGTGCAAATCCTATGACATTGCCGCCAAGCCTTTTCATTGCTGCCTCAAAAGAAAGGCGTGTCCTTGTGGAGGGTTCAAAAAATAAAGAAGCCATTATATAACCATGTAGCAAATCACTTTTTTCCTTTCCATGGGCAATCGGAAGCATATCTTCAGCAACGTCGAGTATCTTAATTATCTCATCCTTTTTAAAATCCTTTATGGTTACTATATCTCTGCCTTTAAAATTCATTAATAATGTTATAGCTGTGGGGTTAATAAAATTTAGTAAGCTATCCCAAATTTTGGAATTTCTATTCCTCTACCTTTTTTTATTACGCCTACAACTTTTGCTTCTATGCCCTTATTTAAAATTTGAAGAGCATTGTCAGCGTCTTCTTTTGATACAACAATTGCCATTCCCATTCCCATATTAAATGTTTTATACATTTCATAATTGCTAATTTTTCCCAATTTTTGTATAATGCTAAATATTGGTTGTGGTTTTATGGGCTCATTTATCAAAAATTTTACATCCTTAGCTATCATTCTTTTCATTTTAAGCAATCCACTCCCAGTTATATGAGCAATTCCTTTAACATCAATTTCATTCCATAATTTTGTAATTTCTTTAACATAAATTTTTGTTGGTTTCAATAATTCATGCCCAATAATTCCAATTTCATCAATTTCATCATGGAATGTGTAGCCATTGCTTTTGAAAACCTTTCTTGCAAGAGTAAAACCATTTGAATGCAATCCATTGCTTCTTAGCCCAATTATTATATCGCCATCTTCAACATTTTTTGGCAATTCTTTTTCAATTACTCCAACAGCTGTTCCAGCCAAATCAAGTCCTTTTATAATATCTGGTAATGTTGCTGTCTCTCCTCCTATTATTTCTATGCCCGCTTTTTGTAACCCTTTTTTCAATCCTTTTGCAATCTCTTTTGCAACATTTACATCCATTTTTTCCATGGCAAGATAATCTACAAAAGCAATTGGTCTTGCTCCAATGCAAAGCAAATCATTGACATTCATTGCAATGCAATCTATGCCTATGGTATCCCATTTTTTCATTTCATTTGCAACCAATATTTTGCTTCCTACACCATCGGTTGATAAAGCAATGGCAATGCCATTTATTTTAACTCTATCTTTTTTAAAGCCAACTTCATTTTGGATAATTTTTATGACTTCATTTTCCTTTTCTATATCAACACCTGCTTTAGCATAATCCATAAAAATATATAGAAAACATGTAATTAAATTTAAGCAAAACGTAAAAATTGAAGCAATCTATTTTTTCAAAAATTCTATTCAATTGCTGCAATGTTTTTATTTTCTATTTCATGAATTTTTGCATGCTCTAAAGGTAATGAAGCTAAAGGTAATGCTATGCTCATTGAAACAATATGCCAGAGTGTAAAAGGTATGGCGAGAGTAAAGCATAATATTAAACCGTGCAATGTATGGGGGTACCATCCAACCCATGTTCCAAAATTCGTCCATGCATCATAGGCAAGAACAGATAACAACCCAAATCCAATATATGTTGAAAAGTTCCTTTCTCTCGTTTTATAACCAATCAATGTCATCATTGCAAAACCGCTCCATGTAAATAGCAATATCCAATTATTTCCAAAATATATGTCTGTTATAGCCATTATTGTAGTTGGTATGAGAAAAGCATATTTATTTCCAATATATCTACCAGCAGCAATTGATATAATTGCAATCAAGAAGAACATATCGATCATAAAAACTGGCTGACTTATACCATTCAATGTTATATAAAAGTGGGGCGCCTGCGGGAGAACCCACCGCATCCATATTCTTCCTATGACACCTATACTTATTAAAGCAATGGCAATCAATTTTTTGTCTTTCATATTATTCTGCAATACATTTTTATTTATATGAATTTCCATTCCACAACATCTCCATTTTCCAATTTTTGCAAGTTTGCACTCACTTCTCCATATTTACCATTTATCCAATATTGCCAGTATTTTCCATTTCCATTTTTTACTCCTGCAATTGAATTGATGAAATAACTTTGGTATTGTGGGTAATATGTTGTGCTTACAGTAAAATTATTTTCTTCAGCTCCTTTCATTAAAAGGCTATAAACAGTTGCTGAATTGTTTAGTGTAATATTAAAATTCCATGATTCATTTCCAAAATTTATTATGAGCGATGCATTTATTTTTTTACTTTTATTTTCTAAAACCCCATTTTCTACGGAATATGCTGCTGCTATTGCTATTATTGCCGCAATTATTATTGCAATAATCCATTTCTCTTTCATTTAATCAACCTTTCTTTACAAAAGTAAAGCAAGTTTTATATTTATAGGTTTTTATATGCCCTGCTTCTTATTTCTAATCATTTTTGAAGTTCTTTCAGCAACATCTTTTTTTGTTTTGTAGAAAAGATTCATTGGAAAATTGAATAGCCATTCTTTTAATTTAACCTCTCCTCTAAATTTTAGAACTTTTATGTAAATCTTACCTTCTTTTTTAATAAATTCAATCACATTATCTACTTCATTTTCTATCATTTTATTTATATTCTTGAACATGGCTGAATTTACAGCTATAAACGAAATAACTGGTTTTTTGATTAAATCATTTATTAATAGCTTTGCAAGTTTTTCTTTGTCTTTAATTCCTACTAAAAGAAGAGTAAACGAAGGAATTATGACAAGATTTTCTTTAGCAAAACTTAATGCATGTTTTAGTTGTCTTTCATCTGAAAAATTGCCTTTATACCCATAACTAATTTTTTCGATTTTTTCGGTATTTGGGTCATAATCAAAAAAGAGGATATTTTTAATTTTATTTTCATTTATCCCCAAAATTTTCAAATTTGTTATGACTCCATTTATAGGGCTGCTTGTTGCAAAATAAATTGCTTTTCCCCCTCCATTTATCCATTTAACCATAAATTTTTGGGCAAATATCGGCTTGGCAGCCGCCATAGGTCCTGATAATAGGGTAGAGGAAGGCAATTCAAATCTCAAATTTTCTATTTCAATCATATTTTATATATGTTTTAGGTAGAAATTAAGGTTTGCCTAAATTTTATTCTTTTCATACTTCTCTCCATCGTAGTACCCTCTTTTCAACAACCTGTAAGAAAGTTACAGAGCCAATGATTGTAGCAACTATTAAAAAGGTAATAGCAAGGATACCATCAGGATAAAAGAGACTTTCATAATAAATCAGTCTAACGCCCAATCCATTAACACTAGCTAAAAATTCTCCTACTATAGCGCCAGCAACTGCCATTGGAAGAGCGAGCTTTAGTGATTGTGTTAGCCAAATCATGCTGTACGGAAGGTAGAGCTTCCTTAGAACCTTAATCTTTGAGGCTTCGTAAACTTCAAAGAATATCAGATACTTACTGTCGATAACTCTTATTCCTGAGTGGATTGTATGAAAGATTATTAAGAACGAACCATAAAACGCTAAGAAGACTTTTGAAATCGGAGAAATTCCTCCGAATGCCAGAATAATGAATGGGGCAAGCACTATTTTCGGAATCCCCATAAATGAGGAAAAAATAGGAGCAAAAATATGCGAGAGCCTATTGCTACTCCCTATCATAATCCCTAAGGATACTCCAAAGATCACACCAATAAACAATCCGAATAAAGCTTCAAAGAGCGTTATCTTGATATCTTCATATGCAGTCGGTGAATGGAGGTACTCAGACAAGGCGCTTATGGCACCAATTGGAGTACCTAATAAATAAGATGGGATGATGCTGAAATCAGCTAATATCTGCCAGATTACAAAGAATATAAAGACAAGCAAAAGTTGTATTAAAGTTTCTATCCTCATCTTACCCCTCCATAGAGCATT
>CAZYCK010000038.1:0-7770 GCA_964646055.1 uncultured Thermoplasmatales archaeon
TGATATTGAAGATAAAAGTATCCACATTATGATTAAAAATGACAACATTTTGGGGGTGGGGCGGCTCCATTTTAATTCTGATAAAGAAGCGCAGATTAGATATATGGCTGTAGATGCCGGCTATCGAAAGCAAGGCATAGGAACTATGATATTAAAAAAACTGGAAGAAATAGCAAGGAAGAAAGGAGCTAAATATGTAATATTAAACGCAAGAGAATCCGCCATTGAATTTTATAAAAAGAATGGATATCATATTATAGAAAAATCATACATTCTATTTAATTCAATACAGCATTTTAAGATGGTGAAAGAGTTATAAAATGACAGTAAAGTAAATATATGCATATATCATTAATAGCCATGCAGGAAAAGAAGATGATAAAGTATAGCACGATATCAATTCCAAAAGAATTGCATGAAGAGATTGAAGAGCTAATAAGTAAAAATCCTGAGCTGGGTTATTCCAGTGTTGCAGAATTGTGCAAAGAAGCTATAAGATTGAGGCTATCTGAAATAAAAATGGAGCAAAGAGAAAATTATATCAGTGAAAAAGAAATTGAAGAGCTTCTCCTTATGATAGAGGATAATTTGAATAAGAAGAGGTGAAAACTTGGCAAAGATAGAAATAAAAATAGAAGGAGAAGACATTGATGAAATTGTAAGAGAATTTGGAAAAATTTTGGAATCAAATAGAGAAGAAATAAGAAAATTGTTGCATTTGCTTGCAGATGAAGCAATAAATGTTATTGAAGATAGAAAAATTATAGATAAAGGAGCAGAAATTTATATAAAATTAAATAGGGCAATAAACTGGAAATATAAGCAACAAAAATGATAATCCAATGCGCTGCTGACTTTCATGGTAGGAAGGAAAGATATATTAAATTTTTTGAAGGAGTTAGAAAAGAAAAGCCTGATGTGATTATATTGCCAGGTGATTTGGGATATTTAAATGAGAACATATTTGATGTGTCCATTCCTGCTTTTGCTGTGCATGGAAATATGGATGGGTCGCTCATGTTTAAAAAAATAAAGTTGGTTGATGGAAAAATTTTTTCATTTAATGGCATGAATTTTATTGGAATTGGATGGAACACAAAAGAATTTTTTGAAGAGAAAGAAGCAAATTTTGATATCATAATTTCTCATGTGCCTCCATATAAAATAAAAGATAAAGCATTTTTAGGAATGCATATTGGAAGCAAGTGGCTCAGAAAAATAGTGGAAGAAAAGAAGCCAAAATTTGTTTTATGCGGGCATGTCCATGAAGATTATGGATATGAAAAATTTGGTGAAACTTATGTTGTAAATTGCAGTATAGGAAAAAAAGGAGAATATACAATAATTGATACAGATACCAATGAAATAAGAATGGTTGGATATGGTTAAAATGCAATTTATTTATAGTGCCTTATTTTAACGGCTTCGCCATGCTCACTTTCTGTCATTTCCTCACCATTCATTTTTGCTATTCCAACACCTCTCATTTCATCTTCATAAAAGACGACAACTTCATCACCTACTCTAATTCTATCATCTGCATTTTTAACTCCAACTGCAAATACGCTACCTTTAGGATAAAAATCATCTATTTCCACCCAATAATTTTTACCAATTTTTAGCCCGCCAGCAAATGTAAGGGCAAATGTTCCTCGGCTAACAACATAAGAAGCGACTTGCTTGCCATTGCAATATATCTTATAGCCAGGAAATTTTCCTTTAACAACGCATCCATCTAAAAATTTTTCAGCGACTTTGCCGAATTGAAATAAAAGCATGGCATTGGCATTGTCACGGCGGCGCCGTGATGCATATACATGCTCATATTCATCTGCAATTTTTAGTTCATTTTCAAGATTTTTCAAATCTTCCTCGCTGGTAGGATGATGCTTGCATGTTTGGATGGCATCGATAGAAAGAAAATCCATTTCTTTTGGAAGATGGTTTATAATAACATCATATTTATTTTTTTGAAGAAAGTTGTCAATCATATCCTGCAACATGCTTTTCTCTTCTTTATTCCAGTAGCCAGTAACAGAAATGTTGTAATGAGCAGCTGGATAAAAATTTTCTAACTCGCGAGGAACAATTCCTAAAGGAGATGTTAAAATAACTTCATGTATTACATTTTTATTGCTTATTTCATTAATAATTTTTTTAAAAAATGAATGAGATTTTGAAGTTGAATATGGTTTTTTTGAAGAACATGGCAATAAAAGTAAAATTTTTGCAGATTCAGGCTTTTTATATCTAAATAAAATTCTTTCCCTAAATCTTTTTACGACTGGCATATTAAATGAAAGACATGAAATGTTAATTTTATTGCCTACTACAGGAAACATTTTTTCCTGCCATTTATAATATTCATTATCAAAAATTCTTAAAATGGAGGCATATTCTGGATGCATGATTGCCTTACTTTCTGCAAGTTCTCTCAATTTCCCATTTTTTATTGCATTTCTTACTTTAACCAATTCATTTTTCATGACTTCATAATTATGCATCAACAAATCTTCATAATTTTTTATTCCTTTTTTACAATATTCGCAACTACATGGAAATTCATTAATTTTATCTAAATCATAGCTACCTTCTGAAGTAAAATATTTTCCTCTCCTTGTTTCTATAATAAGTTTTAATGAATCAAATAAGTCAATGCCTGAATATGATAAAATTGCAAGATTATGAGGCAATGCTATACCAGGGGCATACAATGGCTTATATCCAATATTTTTTCTTATTTCAATTATAGCATCAACAAAGTTGCGAGGATTAGAAAAAAGCTCCATTGAATTTGCCATAATATATATGAAAGATTTTTTTGTTGGCTTGGATTTAGCAGAAACTATTTCAAAATTGTTGGCATTCTTTTCATTGAACTCAGCCATTGAATCATGAAATTCAGAAGGAAAAAAATATGGATAAATTAAAGATGGTGAAAAATCCCCTTTTTTAGGATAAAAAAAGCTCCCTCCTGATTTTATATCTTTGCCCAGTTTCAATTTTGCAAATTTTGGAGCTGGTATGCGAGGAGATGAATACCATAGCAACTCTGGCGTTTCTATTTCCTTTCCTTTATATTCTATCCTCCCTATCCTTGAATTTGAATCTCTTGCAACCACCTCAAATCTCATTTCATCATGTCTTTATTTACCCAGTAATCTGGCTCTTCTCCATCCAACACTTTCATAATTTGTTCTGCACATATAACGCCTGCTCTGATTTGTCCTTCCTTTGTTGAAGCACCTAAATGGGGAGTGAAAACAATATTATCCAATTCTGTAAGCTTGCCAGTGTATGGCTCATTTTCATATACATCTAAGGCGGCGCCCGCTATCCTGCCATTTTTTAATGCATTATACAATGCTTCTTCATCAATTATTCCCCCACGGGCGCAATTTATTATATAAGCGTTTTTTTTCATCAATTCAAATTGTGGATATGATATCATGTGCCTTGTTTCTTCAGTCAATGGCGTATGTATGCTTATAAAATCTGCATTTTTCAATATTTCTTCAATGCTGGCTGGAATGGCGCCATGCTCTTTTATTTTTTCTGAAGGCAGCCATGGATCATAAGCCATGCATTTCATTCCAAATGCTTTTGCAAGCTTCCATACCTCTTTTCCTATTCTTCCAAATCCAATTATGCCAAGTTTTTTACCCTGCAATTCTATTCCCTTCAATTTTTTCTTTTCCCATTTTTTTGCTCTTATGCTTCTATCTGCATAAGGAATATGTCTTGCAAGAGAGAGCATATGTCCTATTGTAAGTTCAGCCACAGAATGTGTTGCTCCCATTGGAGAATTAACGACATAAATTCCATGCTTGCTCGCTTCTTTGACATCAATGTTATCAACACCTATCCCAGCCCTTCCAATTACTTTGAGGTTCTTTGCTTCATTTATTATGTCTGAAGTAACCTTTGTTCCACTTCTAACCATAAGGGCATCATAGCCACCAATTTCTTTGGCAAGCTCCTTACCCCTTAGCTCTTTAAAAACAACTTCATGCTTTTCTTTAAGCTTTTCAACCGCTTCTTTTGCAACCTCATCCGTAATGAGCACTTTCATTTTTTCACCACTCTTAATATAAATCTACCTTAAATTTCTTATCCTTCCAAGATTTGTGCCATCGAGAAGATAAATAAAGGAATTGTCAGCATCAATCATTGAAATAATGGCTCCTCCAATCTTTTCTCTATTCACTGCCACACCGCCCGCCAGCGGGTTGAAGGCAGGCATTATTATGAATTCCATGTTTTTATTTGCATCTTTATATTTTTTTAGAAGTTCTTTTTTAAAATGCCCTCTAACCCAACATGGCTGGGCGTATGAATAACCAATTTTTGTTCTTATCCTTACATGAGGATGAATATGCCCCATTATAAGCAAGTCATTTTTCATTATGGCTGGAGATGGCCATGCATGTCCATGGATGAGGGAAACCCTGCCAATAGAAATTCCTCTTATTCCAAATATTTTTGCTCTCTTGCTTTTTAGTTGCCCATCATGATTCCCTTTTATTATCCATAATTCTACAATTTCAGCCAATTTTTTTATAAAGTATCTCACATCTTTTTTTTCTTTTTCAACAGCTTCTTCATATTCCTCTCCTGATTGGACAATCGTATGTTTTAAATCACCTAATATTATCACTCTCTTTGCTTTCTTTTTTTTAATAATGGAAATGCATCTTTCAAGCATTTTTTCAGTTTGAGAACCTATATTTACACCTTGCAATGAATATTCATATTCTATTCCAATATGTAAATCTGCTATGACAATTGTTTTTCCTTTTTCAATAAATAATGCTCTTTCTCCATATATTGGATATAAATTCATATAAATCTAAATAAAGGATAAAATATCAGATTTAAAATTGATGGAAGCATAAATATTCCAAGCCATATTCCAAAGAAAAAGCCAAGGCTTCTTCCAACTGCTTTACCAAGATTTATAAATCCAAGAAAATCAAAAATTGATGATATGATTAACCTTATTGGAAATGCAATTAGACCAATAAATACTAAATAAGGGACTATTATAAAAGAAAGATAGATTATATTCTGTAAATTTATTTCATTCATTAATTGGAAAGCATTCTTACCGAAAATTGTGTTTGCTTGGTTAATCCATAGAAAGAGAGTTATTGCAAGAAATAGAAGACCAAGAATAAAAGATAAACCATAAAATTTTTTATCAAATTCAAGAAATTTATCTCCTTTCAAAAAAATTGAGATTATGGACAATATGATTGCTATGCCCCATAAAAAAATTATTTTAGATGGAATATAAAATACTTTATCTTCGGTATCAAAAAATTTTTTATTATTAAAAATTAGATATGTTTTTCCAGAAAATTTATTTGCATGATAATTTCCATTTCCTCTAAAAATAAGATTGCTGAAATTAACAATGCTTCCATCTATACTTCCGTTTCCATGCTCAATATAAAATATTTCATCAAGGGCAAATGGCAACAATGCAAGCTTATCAAAATTCTTATCTAATTTTTCCTTGCTTTTCATAAAAGAAAAATTGCCATTAGAAATATTCATGCCAATGTTTCCATTTATAATTAAATCAAATTTTCCATGGCTTATGTTTCCGTCCATATTTAGATAACCTGTTCCATTCAAAATTGCTTTTTTAAATTCGGCAGAATCATTTGAATAAAGAGCAGAAGGAATGTAAAAACAAAAATATCCTTCCAATTTAGCAACACTTCCATTAAATTTATTTTCATTAATTTGAATGGTAAAATTATCTGCATATAGAAGTATGCTTCCATTTCCTTTAATGCCTCCATAAAAATTTATATTGTTTTCGCAAGTTATATCATATTTATAAGCCATATTAATTCCATTTGGAAACATACTTACAAAAATAGAAAAGAATATTATGGAAAATATTGCAGAAAGGAAAGTTATTGAAGATGGTTTTTGCATATAAATCAACCCATTACTTTATAAAAAATTTTTTAATTTTGCGGCAATCACAATTGTTTCTATAGCCCCGCCATAGAATTTATATCTTTCTTTAATGAGCTCATTTTCAACTATTGCATTTATTGCTCCTTTTTTCATATAGCTATAGTAATTCTTTTTGTGTTCTTTTGTAGCAAGATTTTCAATTATTTTTATAAAAGCGCATGCAATTCTTCCTTTAAATGTTGAAGGCGTGCTATAATCAGTTATTATAATTGCATCCTTAGTAATTCTTTTTGCTTCTAATAAAATTTTTATTTCTTTTTCAATATTATTTGGATGAATAACAAAAGAAACAATGGAACAATCAAATTGGCTATCAGAAAATTTTGTATCAATGATATTTGCATGCATGTATTTAATTTCATGTGGGCTTTTTCTTTTAGCAACCGCAAGCATTTTATCCGATATATCCACACCAACCACATCAAATTTATTTTTATGCAATAAAATACATTGAGAACCAGTTCCACATCCCAAATCAACTATTTTTTTACATTTATACTTCTTTGCTATTTTAAGAATATTTTTTTGAATGGGTATTAGAAATAATGAGAAAAATAAATCATATAATCCTGCAAATTTAACTTCACTCATTCTCCAGTTGTAAATTTCCTTCCTTTTAATTTTATCATTCTTACTATTCTTTTATCATAATTTGCTTCTTGGGGCGTAAGCTTTGCTGTGATATCAAGATAAGGCTCTATAGGACTTCCAAATATTTTTTTGCCAAGCGTTTCTTCAACTTGAAATATGCCCGATGAGTTAGACATTTCAATTATAATTTCTATTGGCTTCTCCTTACCTTTTGCTATGATAACCTTATCTATTGACAAAGCTGAGATAACATGAATGCTTGTGCTCCCCAAATCAAATGCCATCCTTCCACGTCCCTTAGTCATATCTGTTGCATCTGCTATTCCAACCAAGGCGGATTCCATTGTTATATCAGGAATGCTTGCATCATGAGCATAAATTGCATTTAATATGAAAGCCCTTGTTTCCACCATTTTTTCCACATCATCATAAATTTTTGGTAGAAGTCTTTGAAGCACTGGCAAAGCTAAATAGCTGCTATGCAAGGGATGATTTCCTCTATATATCTGATTACCAATATCATGCAGCAGGGCGCTGGCAAGCAATATTAACGCCTCATCATCATAATCGCCGCCGCCGTATTCAACAAAATCAGGATTTATTCCTTGCTCAATCAAAAGCTGATACATTTTCAATGCATTTGCAGCAACAATTTTTGCATGAACTTCTCCATGGTCATTGTAATGTAACTTTTTTACTGCGATGAAATTTGCGATATCCCAATCTGCTCTAACCTCGTTGTCTTGAACCAACATTTCAAACATCTTTTTTGCTTTTGGGTATTTTGATAGAACATCAAGAATAGCATCTACAGCTTCTTTTTCTAATTCAATATAACCTTCTGGAACTTCAACTTCTATACCAACATTTTTCAAATCTTGGCTTGTAAAATTATTTGCTTTTTTCATATTTTTGAATCTCTTGCTTATATATATAATAAGTGACAATAAATGCATTGAGTTAATTTAATAAAAATGTAATAAAAGATTGATATAATATTCCTTATTTATATAAGTATGCCTTCTGGTGATATAATTTCTGATAAAAAATTGGTTAAATTGATGGCTAAAATTAAGAACAGTGAAGGAGAAGCGGTTGCAAGATATGAAGCACCAAGAGGAGAAGACATACGCCCCATGCTGCTTGGGCATCAAATTGCAGATATTCCAATAATAGCCGCAAGTA
>CAZYCK010000039.1:0-7769 GCA_964646055.1 uncultured Thermoplasmatales archaeon
GATAATATTGCTGACGTCCAAGCTCTGTAGCAAAATCATAAGACCATTCACCAACCACCCAAAGAGAAGAAAGGACAATGATATAATGAATCCATTTGGCTTTCAAATAATGAGTAAAAATCAAATCAACCAAACTCAGGATTAACAGCCCGCCCATAATCAGCGCAAAAACGGCCAGGTTATTTCTCCCTTCACGCCGGTTATTCAAATCGGATTCAACTGCACTCAATGTCGTTGGTATAGGTAGCGACTTTTTAACGGCAGCCGCCTGTATAGTATGTCCGGCTTCCGCAACCTTCCCGCCATTTTTTATATAAAGCAAAAATATTACAATCATGGTAAAAATTTTTATGAGCAGACGCCTTCCAGAAAAGGGTATAGAAATGCTTAAGGAGCATGAATTGGACATTTATGAAGGAGATGCTCCTCCAGATAAGCAAGAAATTATTGAAAGAGTTAAAAACAAAGATATTCTCATATCTTTGCTGACTGACCCAATTGATAAAGATGTTATAAGTGTCTCGCCAACATTAAAAATGATTGCAAATTATGCAGTCGGATATGATAATATTGATGTCAAAGAGGCTACAAAAAGAGGCATTGTTGTAACCAACACACCCGGCGTGCTAACAGAAACTGTTGCAGATTTAACATGGGCTTTGATACTTTCAATTGCAAGGAGAATAGTTGAAGGAGATAAATTTATGCGTCAAGGAAAATTCAAGGGATGGGCTCCATTGCTTATGCTTGGTGGAGATGTCTATGAAAAGACACTTGGGATAATAGGAGCAGGGAGAATTGGAAAGGCTGTCGCTAAGCGTGCTAAAGGGTTTAGAATGAATATCATTTATTACAGCAGACATAGAAATGAAGAAATTGAAAATATAGGTGCAAAATATGTCAGCTTTGATGATTTATTGAGGCAAGCTGATTTTATATCTTTGCATGTTCCTCTGACAAATGAAACATATCATATGATAGGAAGAAATGAGTTTAAAATGATGAAAAAAACGGCATATTTAATAAATACTTCGAGAGGAAAATGCATTGATGAAGAAGCATTGTATGAAGCATTGAAAAATGGCGAGATAGCAGGCGCCGCCCTTGATGTTTTTGAAAATGAACCCTATGTAAATGAAAATTTGAAAAAGCTTGACAATGTTGTTTTAACCCCTCATATTGGCTCTGCTTCTCTTGAAACAAGAACAAAGATGGCTGTAATGGTTGCAGAAAATATTCATTCTTTTTTGAAAGGAGAAATTCCTCCAAATTGTGTTAATTTAGAGGTGTATAAAAAATGAAATGGCTATGGATATTCCTTGCAGTTTTTCTTTCAGGCTGTTTGCTTACTCCGAATGTTTATAGACATGGATTTGATGAAAATGATGTTATTACACCAATGCCATACACCTCATTGCTTGAAAAAAAACCAGAAGCAAGAGCATTATTCTCTCCTTCACCTGTTTATAATTTATCATGGTCATTTAATGGATTATATGCAAATTATATGGGCGCAGCAAGAGTTGAAGTTAAAAATATAGGGAGCATAAATATTTTTATTTATAATATTGCAATAGATATAGATGGCGCAGTCCAGAAATGGAAACTTAGCAATGATGATGGAAAAAGAGTGAATAAAGGAGATATGCAATCTTTCATTTTTTCATTTAAATGCCCACAGGAAGGAAGGCACAAATATAAAATCGGATTATATGTTCTTTCTGAAAATAGAAACAAAAAATGGCATGATTGTGGATGTGAATGGACATCCCAGCGAGAAATGAATATAAGTGGATATAAGCCTGCTACAAATTACAAAATGCAAAAAAATTATTATCTATATTTTGATAAAATAAAAAAGCTTGTTGATGAAGACCCCAATCCTGCAATTGTTATTCAAAAAACTGAAGAAGCAACTACAGGCTATGGCAACAACTACAACATTGCAAAAGTTTGTGCTATATTCGATTATCTCTATTCTATTAGGAATACAAAATATGTCGAAGACCCAGATAATAAAGATATATGGAATAGTCCTTCTATAGCTCTAGTGCAAGGCGGCGACTGCGAGGAATTTGCTATGACGATGGCAGCCATGGTAAAAGATGCGGGAGGCACAGCAAGGATATATATTGCAGATGCTCCTGACAACCATGCATTTGCTTCTGTATATATAGGAAAAGATTTAAGTTTGTTGGAAAGCATAGATTCGTATTATCATGCAAATTTGAATTATGCATTATTTAAAGATAATTTTGGCTACTGGCTGGTTGCAGACCCTTTGTCTTCATTTTATCTTGGAGGCTTGCCAGTTGGAGGCTATGTAACTATTATTGATGGCAAAACATATCAGTGGAGCATAGAAACAAATAAATTATATGCGATAGATGTTATATAAAAAGTAAGAGATATTCATGCCCCAATTTATGGTGATACAAATTCGTATAACTTCTCTATTTCTGGATTTATTTTACCCCCTCTTATCGTGGAAAAAATAGTATCTACCATTTCTGGCTTTTCTATAAGATATTCTTCATATTCTTTTCTTATATTATCATAGTATTTTCTGGCGGTTGCCCAATCTTTTGCAGCAAAAATAACTATCCAATCATATGTGCCGTTTATATAATAAGCATCTATGAGGCGAACTGCAAGCTTTCCTGGAATATCCTTCCTATGTCTATCAATCTGCATTTCAACTTGTTCTTTCGTCAATGGTTTCATTTTCATAAAAACCATGAAAAGTTTCCACCCAAGTTTTTCCTCATTTACAACAGCTGTATAACCCCATATTACTTTATTGTTTTCCATCTTCTTAATTTCTCTCCAAACTTTTTGCCTATATGTTCTGCATTTTTTGGCTATCTCCTGTATGCTTTGTCTTGCATCTATCAACAGTTCATCAAGAATTTTATTAATTTTGAATAAGGTAGTGTTACTTTTATACATTTTTTCACCATAATTTTGCATTATGTAACAAAATAATATAACAAAAGTATTTATATGTTACTGAAGTAGCCGAATTGATGAAAAAATGTGTAATGAATATGTTGGAGAATTTGAGAGAATAATAATAGATATAGGAGAATATGATGAAGAGAAGCAAAAGAAACTTTACAAATTGTTAAAGGAATTAGGAATAAATTTTTCCTATGAACATTATTGATATTTTAAATCCAAAAAGTATAGCAATAATTGGAGCATCATCTGAGGAAAATAAGATAGGAAATATTATCCTTAGAAACTTAAAAAATTATTTTAGGGTATATCCTATTAATCCAAAAAAGAGGGAAATAGAAGGATTAAAATGTTATAAAAATCTAGATGAAGTGGAAGATGACATAGATTGGGCTATTTTATCTCTTCCTGCAGAAAAATGTGTGAATGCAATCAGAGAATGTGTAAAAAAAGGAGTGAAGCTCGCAATTATCATTGCGAGTGGATTTGGTGAGGTGGGAAAAAAACAATTGGAGAAAGAGATAAAAGAATCTGTAGGTAATGCGGGTAGGATAATTGGCCCCAACACACTTGGCTTGCTGATGCCCTTCAAAAATTTAAATACAATATTCATTCCAAACATAAAATATAAAAAAGGCGAGATTGCTTTTGTGGCACAGAGTGGCTCCTTGGGAGTTATTCTAATGGAAGATTTAGCAAAAGAAAACATAGGCATATCCTTTTTTCTTGGGCTAGGCAATAGGCTGGACATAAATGAAAATGAGGTTTTGGATTTTTTGGAAAAAGATGGGCATACAAAAATTATAGCATTATATCTTGAATCATTTTTTAATGCAAGAGAATTTTTTGAAAAAGGCAAAAGAATATCTTTGAAAAAACCAATAATACTGCTGAAAGCTGGTAAAAATAATGATAGTAAAGAAGCTATAAAATCTCATACAGGAAGAATTTCAAAAATGTCTCCAAATTTATTAAAATACGTTATGAAACAGAATGGTGTGATTGAAGCAAATGATTTAGAAGATATAACAGATTTTTCCAAAGCTTTATCGAGATATAGTAGAGGAGGAGGTAGAATAGCTATTATAACATCTGCTGGCGGGCTTGGTGTAATTTCAGCAGATTATATATCAGATTTTGATGAATTAGAGCTTGCAAGATTTGATAAAAAAACAGTTGAGAAATTAAGTAAATTATTGCCTCCATTTGCCTCTTACAAAAACCCAATTGATTTAACTGCTGACGTAACAAATGAGATGTATAGCAAAGCGTTGGAAATAGTTGCCAAATGCAGAAATGTAGACATGATTCTTTGCCTTCTCCAATTTCATCCCTCAAAAGTAAATGAAGAGTTAATTGACATTTTAAAAGAAAAGATGAAAAGGATAAATAAACCAACCTTCTTCTGTATAAACGGACTAAGTAAAAGAGAAATAGCAAAAATAAGGAAAGAGTTACTAATTTATCCAAATATAAAGAGAGCGATGAATGCAATGAATTGTTTGGCTTACAGGAAAAAATGGCTCGAAAAGGATAGGAAAATTATGTTAGAGAAAATGGATGGTGATTTACTTACATTGTTGGAGGAAAAGGGAGTAAAAATTCCGAGACATTTTATTGTAGAGGAAGAAAATAAAATCGATAACATTCCTTTAAATTATCCAGTTGTGTGCAAAGTTTATTCTGACAAGATATATCATAAGACAGATGTAGGTGGGGTTATACTAAATATAAAAAACAGGGATGAGTTAAAGCGGGCAATTGTAAAGCTAAGAAGAAAATTCAATAAAAAAATAATAATTCAGGAAATGGTAGAAGGAGTGGAATTCATTATAGGTGTTACGGAACACAAGGAATTAGGTAAAATTATTTTATTTGGGCTGGGAGGAATAATGGCTGAATTATACAAAAAATATTCATTTAGGATGCTTCCAATTAGCAAAGAAGACGCAGAAGAAATGATAGATGAATTAGAAATATCATCTTTATTTAATGGTTATAGAGGAATAAAAATTGATAAAGAAGGGCTAATAAAAATTATACTAAATATTGCAAAAATAAGTTACTGCCAAGATGCATCCTTTGAAATAAATCCTTTAATTGTTAATGAGAAAGGTGCTTTTGCTGTCGATATAAAAGTGGGATAAAAATTTATTCAATAAATTCAGAAAAAAATACTTAGTGCCTTTTATCTTTATTCCATAAACTTTTATTCCTCGTATTTGAATATGAGTCCTTCTTTCTTCTCCAAACCAACTATTGGCTTCTTTGCTTTACTCTTTCTTGCTTTTTCATCATAAGCCTTTTCTCCTCCAGCTTCTTCTATAATTTTCCTTCCTTCTTCAATCTGCTTCAATATGCTATTGTTTATTGTAGCAACAGTTCCAGGAGCAATTTTGAGAAGAACTTTTAAAGAACCTCCAATTCCATAAGGAAGGCTTTCCATTCTCATAACAGAGCCGGGCAAAGCAAAAAACCATACACCTATTGAATCTTCTCCAAATTTCGTTATTGGGATGCCTGCTGCCGCCTGGCGTTCTGGCGTCGGCGCCACATCTGCGGGATACCATTTATTGTCTATAAAAACTTCTGCTTCTCCATGCATTGTGAAAAAGCCCATTGCATCATACCATTTTTTCATAAGGGGGTCAACAGCAACCAAAGCATTATACCAAGGTTCTATCATTGAAAGAGCATATAATTTATATCTTGCTTTTATTCCAGCAGCTCTGCAAAGGGCTGTAAATAAATTGAGCATGTGGAGACATGTTCCTGAACCTCTTTTTAAAGTAGAAACAGCATCATCCATTTCAACAAATTCAAGGAATAAATTTCTTTTTACAAATTCAAATGCATTTTTTGCATATTCATAAGGATTGAGGTCAAAAGCTCCAAGTTTATAAGCCATGGAAACTATTTCTTTTGCGCATGGATTTACATACAATGTGTTTCTCAAATATTTTTCATTTGATTTATGGCATTTCATATATGGCTTGTATTCAGGTATTTCATATTTCCTTTTTGGTCTTATATAAGTTGCTTTATATCTCGCTTTCTTTAAAGTTCTCATATTGAACATTAAAACTTTCAAAAGCGATATAGCTCCTTTCACCATTAATAAAAACATTGGCTTTGGAGGAATATATTCCCTTTCCTTCATTTCTTTTAAACCTGTCATTTTATCTACTCAAATCAGTTGCAAGCATCTTACGCATTTCTTCGGCACAGCCGCGCATTTCTTTTCCTCTTGCCCTTGTCACCTCCGGCTCGAGGATTGCACTATTCCTTCCACATTTGCAACTACTGTGCATTTTAACATTATCTCCTGTTATAACAAAACTTGGATAACTACTTGAAAGAGCATCCAAGAATGCAAATCTGCCTTCTTCGCCATCTCCCGCTGGCTCCATATTTTTATCTAATACAATCGGGTGATAATAAGTCATGGGAACATGCAAATAATGCTTTTCAGGGCAATGAATCATCCATCCATTTCCTTCAACCATGCCATATAAATCTAAAACTTGCTCTTCTGGAATACCGAGCACTTCATTAACTTTCTTCCTAAATTTTTCAACAGAAATACGTTCATTCTCATATATCTTCCAGCCGCCGCCTGTCACGACGACGCCGCGCTCCCCAAAGTTGTATGTTTTTCCTTCTTTTTCCAATTCTTTTATGGCAAAGTAAAGAATAAAAGGAGCACCGAGCATTGCAATTCTATTCTTTTTCCTATCCATTTCTTCAAACCATTTCACCATCCTATTTATCATTTTTTTATTTTCTCTTTTCATTGCAAGCCTTATAATTGATGATTTTATCCCTCCTGTCATTGCCTGTTGTATTAAATTTGCTGTAACAGGTTTATTAATAGCACTTCTAGTTCTTCCTTTAATAATATCATACAAAATTGTTCCAATTTTTCCCGCAAATATATTTGTTTTAAATGGATCAGACATCATCCAGTAGGCATGAACATTTTTCTCCCAGAATGGAAATGGATATACTGCTGTTACAACTGTTTTTGCAATAGCATATTCTGTAAGAAGCCATGTTCTTCTATCTCTCGGAATTACAGTATGCTTCCCGCTTGTTCCACTGCTATATGCTATTAACATTCCTGCTTTATTAAAAGATTCTATAACGTCATCAAATGAAGGATTTTTTTTATCTATGATGACATTTGGCAATTTTCCAGTAAAAATATTTGCAAGCCATAAAGCAAAATCTTTTCCAGCAGGATAATCTTTAAAAAAATTATCTGGCAACAAGGGAATCTTTATTAAATCATCCATGCTTTTTATATCATCTGGAGTTATATCATTTTCTTTACAAAATTTATGATAAAATGCATTGTTCTCATAATGATTCTTGAAAGAATATTTTATTGCCTTAAACTTCATTTGATTTGCTTCTTCAATGGGCATTTCAAAAAGATTATATGGCTTATATAATGCTTCTTCAGCAGGTGTCCACGGCTTTGGAAGTATATATTTCTCTAATAGATTGTTGAGCTTTCTTATATACTCCTTGAACTCAATCACATCAACTAATTTTCTCTTATTTTAAAATTCTTTGTTAAAATTATTTTTAACAATAATAAATTTAATTTTAATATCATTTTAATGTTAAGCTTGGGTAACCAAACAAAATGAATTGTTCAAGTGTCATTTCATAAAATCTATCATTTGCATTTCCAGATGCAATATCATTTAAGTAATCATTCTTTGCATCAAAGAAAATTACTGGGAGCTTAATTCCCATTTTTAAGCCATAAAAGATATGGCGTATAGTATGCAATCATCCATCTC
>CAZYCK010000040.1:0-7636 GCA_964646055.1 uncultured Thermoplasmatales archaeon
ATAAAAACCAACGATAAATGTTTGCTTTTTATGCTTATGAGCATTATAAATCTCTCGTTAAATTGCTTTCTCCAGGTAAAAATGAGGAATCGCACATATTTCTTACTTTTAGATTATTCCTTATGCTTAGATGATTCACTTTTTATTAATTTCTTTAAATCTTCAATAAATTTATCAAACATTTTCACTTTATCACTTTCTTCAATTTCTTCTTCGCTCATTACATAACTTCCATCAGTATCCACCTCTACTATTGCTCTACCTTTCTTTGCTGGCTTTCTGTTTTTCAATGTTCTATCTTCATCTGGTGTAATGAAAAATACTTTTATATGCTTAGTAACTTCATCTTGCATTAATTTTAATTTCCAATAACCAGTTTGGGCAATTCTTTCCCTCAGAGTAATTTTGCTTGATATTACTGCAATTATCCTCAATGTTTTCGGGTCATAGATAACTATATCAACATCAGGCAAATGAGAACCGAATTCCCCATAATCTATTAAAAGATTCCTTTTTACCTGACTTAATTCTTTTGTGAGATTTTTACTATTTGTTCTCTCTAGATTATTTCCATCAACAACTTTTAGTCCTAAACTTTCAATCTCATCTTCGATGATATATATTACCAACTTCTCAAAATTCTTCCCCTTAAATGCCCTCCACGATTGCTCATGGTCTTTATTCGGTGTTGGATTCTTTTCCCAGTCTTTTTGATGCAGTGCTTTAGCTTCCTTTAATAACTCCGAAATGTGTTTATATGCTTCTTTGCCATATTTCTTTTTCTTTTCCTTATATAACTTAACTAAATCTTCAAATCTCATTTGTTCTCCCTCCAGTTGATTTTTTCTTTCTTTCATAATATGTCCAATTTATTTTCCGCATCTCTGCAATTTTCTCTTCCTCGATATCCTGTTTTCTCATTATTAGCAAATACTTAAATCCACGTAAATAGAAATTAAATCTCCGTGCTCTATTGTGCCACACGTTTGTATGTGATGCTTGTCCTCTCCTAGTTACGCAGATAATGTCTACTGGCTCAAAATATTTAGATAAACGTTGGTAAATCTTAAACCCGACAGGGGTAAATTTGTGTTTAACCCATTGGTCACCAATGAGCCAACCCAATACTTTTCCCGGTTTTAATATTCTATAACACTCTTTCATGACTTTTTCAAGTTCATCATAAAACTTTTCAGATTCTGCTGAAATCTTGCCAATACAATCTGGGTGGTCATTATACCTTATATTATCACCATATGGAGAGTCAATAAAAATCATATCCACCGAGTTATTCTCTAAGGGAATTTTTCTTGCATCATTCTGAATAATGTCTGCTCGTGTAGGTGCTATATCATAACCTATACAACGGCGTTTCTCTTCCCTGCATACATCGAGAGTTGTCCCACTTCCAGCCATGGGGTCAACTACAAGGTCACCGGGATCCGTATATCTCCATATCATGTTATAAACTATCAATGCTGGAGTAACTCCAGGATATTTGTTGTCTCCTTTAGGAGTAAGACCATAACTCTGTCTAGGAAAATCCCAAAAAGTTGTACTTTCAATAAGAGGGATTTCATCCTCAATATCTCTTTCATTGAGATGCTTTTTAATTTTCTCTTTTTCTTTTAAAATTAGATGGGTAACTTCATTATCTTCTACCTCTAAATTGCCCAGCAGTGTAGTGTTTGGGATAAACAAATTTAAAAAATCTAATAATTTTTTCCCATATAATGGGGTATTTCTTTTCAATCCGAATTTCTTTAATATCTTATCTGCGTGTTTTAATTCTATTATTTGACCGAGAGTTTTAACTTTTACTTGGTAAGGATATCGGCCATTCCATGCATCTGGCACAATTTTAAAACCTCCATCTGAAATAGCCTTAAATACACCATACAGAACATCAGTATCTATATTAACTAAGAAGAGAAGATCACCTTTTCTAATTCTGATGACAACAGGTCCATAAACCCTGTCTGTTCCAAATAATAGTCTGCTTAAACACTCCTTCTGGGTCTTATTTGAACAAGTAAATATAAAACCACGTACCAATTCGTTTCTAGTTTCTAACATTTCCATATTATTCATATTTGCTTTCACCTTTATGTCTTTTCCTTCCATCTCATTCATAGCGACTGCCCCCAATTTCTGCTAACCAGTATTTCCCACAATTTTTATTTGTGTAAAGCTCCAAAATGAAGTTAAAACGATATTTTATAAAGCCAAGTAGCATACAATTTCTTATGAATTTAAATATTAAAAAGCTTACTCTTATCTTTCTGTCAATATTTCGCATCCATCTTTTGTTACGAGCAATGTATGCTCAAATTGGCTTACAAGACCATTTTTTGCATCAACGAGCGTTTTGTAAGAATAAATTAGCTTCCTTGTCGTCAGAAAATGCAGTCTTGCTTCAGTCCTGTCTCCATATATCTTTTTAATCCATCTCTCTGCAAATGGAAGCCCATCAAAATGCCTTAAAATTTCATTTGTCATGGATGATTTTTTCTCGACTTGATATATGTTTCCTATACCTGCATCAATTACATAGCCATAACCATTGGTAGCAAAAGGTTCTATGGCTATAATCTGGCCTTCTTTAAGCCTTGCCCTGCTTTCTGAAAAATAATTTGGTATTGATAAGCCAGCATGCAATCTGAATCTTTCTATGGAATGCCCTTGCAAATTTTTTATTGGCTTAAATCCATAGCTAACTATTGTATTTTCAATTTCCTTTCCTATATCAGAAATTTTCACACCCGCTTTAACAACACTTATCGCATTTTTAAGAGCAAATTCTGCAGCTTCAACAAGTTTTGCATGCTTATTCCCTATATCCACGGTGGCGGCGGTGTCGCCTATATAGCCATCAATATGGGCGCCGACATCTACTTTTACGACATCTCCATATTTGAAAACTTTTTTGTCATTTGAAGAAGGGGTATAATGGGCTGCAACATTATTTACAGAAATGTTTGTAGGGAAAGCCATTCTTGCATTTTCTTTTATGAACTTCTCCACTCCTTCAGCCACTTCTAAATAACTTGCTCCTTCTTTAACCATGGAAATGCCTTTTTTTAAAGCCTTTCCTGTAATTTTTCCTGCTTGTTTAAATTTTTCATACATCTAATTCCTCCTTTTTTATAGCCCCTTCTCTTATTATTTTTATTTTTTTATCTACAACATCCACTACTGTAGATGGCAAACCATGAAGCTCTCCATAATCAAGGTATATATCTGGCTTATTTCCAAGCTGTTTTTTTACTATTTCTATGTTTAATGGCAACTTTCCACCATGCAGATTTGCACTCGTTGCTGTTATTGGAAATTCATGTGCAAGTTTTAAAGCTATCTCATTTGCTGGAATTCTTATTGCAACTTTATATTTTGATATATAATCTGGTATTGTATCCTTTTTTTTAAGAACAATTGTTAATTTTCCTGGAAGAAATTTTTTTGCAAGCTTGGTTGCAAGTTCATTCATTTCTGCAAATTCATTTATTTTATTTATAGATGATATGGCTATAGGCAAAGGCATGCTATAAGGACGATTTTTCATTCTATAAATTTTTTCAACAGCTTGCCTATTAAAAATATTTGCTCCAAGTCCATATAATGTATCTGTAGGATAAACAACTACTTTGCCTTTTTTTAAAGCATTTATAACTTCTTCAATTTCATACATCTTTTTTCAATAAATCTCCAAGAGTTAAATTCCTTGCCTTCTTTTTCTTTATAACAGCATCTTCAATTTTTTGAAATAGTTGAATATCCAAAGCCTTTTCAAGTTTTTTAACTGTTTCATCTGGAGGGCGTAACTCTTCATTTTCAATTTTTGCTATTGTATTTGTTTTTTCCCCAACTTTTGCACCAAGTTGTTCTCTGCTCCATTTTTTCAGTTCTCTCGCTACCTTTATTTTTTCTCCCCATCCTGGAATCAAATCTTTGTCCATATTTTGAAAAACATCTTTAGAATATGGGATAATTTTTTTAACTTTTTTTATAGGTGTAGCTTTTTTCTTTTTTTTAACAAGCTTTCCAAATTTCTTGCATTCATCACAAACCATCATCTCCACGCCTTCAATAATGACAGGATAAAGCTTGTTTGTTTCTCTACCACAAACCTCACATCTCATAATGATGCAATGTAGCCAAAAATATGAATTTTTGGGTCAAATTTTATATTTTAAATGTATTTATCTTTGTGCTTATCACTCCTTTTGATCCATGGAAAAGCAAGCTTTGCACATGCCCTCAAAAATATTCTTTCAGTCCTTATACTGGTTGCTCCCATGCATGTATTTATTGTTACATAACATCTTATATTCCCAATGCTTTTCATGCACGCCTTAAAAAAGATTTATTTAAAAGGCTTAAAAAAGAAGTAAATAAAATTGATAAAAGACTTTATATAAGCATGGCAAACAGCTCAGACCCATACACTCCAGAAGAAAAAGAATTGCAGGCAACGAGAAAATGTCTAAAAATTTTTAAAGAGAATGAAATAAAGCTATTGATAATAACAAAATCAGATTTAGTTGCAAGAGATGTGGATTTGCTTGCTGAAATGAAAGCGAGTGTGAGCATAACTTTAACAAGCTTGGATGACAAAAAGATAGCAAAAATTGAGAGGGCTGCGCCGCCGCCCTCCCGCCGCCTCGCTGCCATGGAAGAAATTCATTCAAGTGGCATTCCATGTTCAATAAGACTTGACCCAATAATTCCAAGCGTGAATGATTATGAGATTGAAGATATAGTTAAGGAAGCATCAAAATACTGTAGCCATGTTGTCACTTCAACAGTTAAGCCGAGAGCGGATTCTTTGAAAAGGCTTTCTGCTGTAGTCCCATATTTTAAAGAAGTAAAGCTCGAGAGAATTGGAAATTCATATTATCTTCCTCGCTCCATTAGATTTAATTTATTGAATAAAGTTGAAAAAGCTTGCAAAAAATATGGCATGACATTCGCTACATGCCGTGAAGGTTATCCTTTTAAAGCAGAAAGTTGTGATGGAAGCCATTTAATACCATTATAAAAACCATCATAATTATTTTATATCCCCTACTTTTTATTTCTTTGTGGAAAAATGAAAACATATCTAAGCATAATATTTAGCAGTGAAGGTGCACCGCCATCCGAGGTAAAAAGTAGGTTGTTTGAGCTTGGTTTTAAAGCTGTTAAGGGAAGCTATGATTTTGTCTATGAATGGGAAAGAGATCCTGACGTCGATACCTTGCTTTGGTTTGCAGATAAAGTCCAGGTAGCATTAAAAGGCACAGATGTGATGTTCTCATTGGAAACAATATAGTTCATTTTTGAATTTATTTATGAAATCCACGAATCTAAATTTATAATCTTACCTTTTGTTTTTATATTTTTCTCAAATGCCCCCTTCTCCAAGGCGTTATATATTAGAGTATCTAGGAAAATTTAAAAGAATGAGAATACCATTTCATTTTTTCTTTCTTAATAAAATGAAAAGCATCGATGCCATTGCAATAATGAATTCAAAACCAGGTGTTTTTGACGTTTTTGCATTTATATCTCCATGCCATATCTCATTTCCATCTGCTATTATTGTTAAATTTACGGTGGCGGCGGGCATCGTAAAATTTCCAATCCATCTTCCATTTTTGTAATGCATGTCAGCAAAGGAGCATAAACTAGGTGTACAATATTCCAATTTAACATTTTCTGGCATCGGTTGTATATTTGTGGCATAAACGGTAACAATTTCCCCCCTTTCTGGATACTTAGGTTGCCAGCTTACAACTGGCTTAGCAACAGGCTCAGCAATTATAGAAGGAATAAGCAACAAAGCCACTAAAATCACAATCCATTTCATATCATCACCTTATAAACAATTACTTCGTCATTCATTAAAAGGAATACAACAATGCATATATAAATTTTAGAAAAAATTGAAAATATTTTTCAAATTTTTGGGATTATATTTCCAAGTTTTTTGGATATCTGAAATATTTTTTCTATGTCATTGTAATAAGTCGATGCTTCCTGTAATGCTTTCAATAATTTTGGTGGATTTGGGGAACGGAATACATGAGGTGAAATAATGATAGCTTTCACTCCAGATTGAAACAGCATTGCAATATCAGACGGAGAAGCAATTTTTAGAGATGCGATAACATTATCTTTAATTTCATTTATTATTCCCATTATATCTCCTATATCTCCCCATGGTGTTCTAACAAATTTTGCTCCTTCATCAATTCTTTTATTTGCTTCTTTGTTGCTTTCTACCATACATATAAATGGAGTGGAGAAATCTTTTTTGTTTATATACCCTATACTACTCTCAATGCTTTCGTCAATAGCTGAAACGCCCATTTTTTCCAGAATTTTTGCTTCAATAAAATGCCCTCTTCTGCAACTTGCAATAACTGGTTTTGATATTGCTTCCATAACTTCTCCTATAAACTCGAGATTAAATTTTTCAATTAAAATTGCATCTGCAAATTCTTCTGCTGTTATTGCCTCTTTTACATCCTCAACAGAAAAGATTAATCCTTTATCGATATCAAATTCCATAGAGATAAAATAAATGACTTATAAAAATTTATGCAGGGGATGGGATTTGAACCCACGGAGGTCTTCACCACAAGGCCCTGAACCTTGCGCCTTTGCCTGGCTCGGCTACCCCTGCTCATTAGATTAAAAGAAATGTATATTTAAGTTTTATAACTCAACAAATTCTTGGAATTGGGTCTCCAAGAGGCTTATCAAGTATTCTTTTTCCTCCTATAGATGTTTTTAAGACAACTCCTTCAACAGCATTCGTTACTTCTCCTATTATTTCGGCATTCTTGCCCAGTGGATGTTTTCTTAATTGATGTAATATATCTTCAGCTTTTTCTTTTACAACCCCAAGGATAACCTTTCCTTCATTTCCTATTTCTAGTGCATCTATACCAAGCATATCGCATGCCGATTTTACACCATCTGTTATCGGAATTTTATCTTCTTCGATTATAATGCCAACTTTTGATTTTTCACTCATTTCATTCAATGCATTTGCTATGCCTCCTCTCGTTGGGTCTTTTGCAGATGTTATTCCACCAATTCTCAGCAAATTTTCCATTAAACCATTTATAGGAGCAACATCAGATTTTATTTTTGTTTGAAAGCCATATCCTTCTCTACATGAAATTAATGCAATTCCATGCTCTCCTATATTTCCAGATATTATTATTTTATCTCCCTCCCCCAAATTTGAATCTGCAAGCCATTTTGTTTTTGTGTGCCTGTAGTTGCTCACTTCTTCAAAATTTGATTTAAGAAATTTGCTTTCTTTTCCTATTCCGCTTGTATTTATTACCATTTCCTCAATTATGAAAGCTGATGAAAGTGCTACTGGCTTAGCCCCCATCACCTACCAGGAAAAAATAGAGGGTGAACAGTATGGATATCTGTAGTGAAAACAATATTGCCAACAACAGCAGAATCATCCAAAGCGGCAAGAGGAATGTCCATTAAAAAGTCAAATTTAAAAAATTTCAATATCTTTTCTTTAATAAGCTTGTCCATAAGCCTGCCGCCAGCTCCATGCGCAAGTTTTATTTTTTCTTCCATAATAGTATATGCCATTATTTAATTTATTTCTTATTTATTTTAT
>CAZYCK010000041.1:0-7633 GCA_964646055.1 uncultured Thermoplasmatales archaeon
AAGGAAGCATTCATAAGAAAGCCTTCTCCTGAAAATTTATTGGGTTTATTCATTAAAATGAATGGAAGCAATTAAATGAAGGAAGAGATAGAATTAAATAAGCGAAAAAATATTCGTACTCAACACAGCAATAAAATCAAAAGGTTTTTAAACCATTATATATTACATATTTTGTCAGACAAAGTGGTATAAATGTCGGTAAAATGATGGCATATTTGCCGACGAAATTACCCATTTTGTCTGCAAGGGGGAATGTAAATGGAAACTGAAAAAATAACAGTAAGGCTTCCAACGGTGCAAATGCGTGCAATAGATGCATTCATAAAGCTTGGTGAATTTGCCTCTCGCTCTGAAGCAATAAGAAGAGCTTTATCTATGCTGATAGAAGATATGACAGAAAGGATGTATGAAAAAGCAGATTTATGGAAGAGAGTGCAGGAACTGGAAGCCATAGTAGAAAAAACTGAAAGTTTGAGGAAAAAATGAGGGATGGGATGCTATACTACCAGCCTATTGGGAGGGGATGAAATGGATGATTTGATAAATAATGCTATAAAATTTGGAGAGAATAAGAACATAACATTTGATGAATTTGGTGTTGCCAAAATATTGGTTGTTGGCGTAGGAGGAGCAGGAGGCAATACAATAAATAGGCTTAAAAAAATAGGAATAAAAGGAGCCACAACTATTGCTATTAATACAGATAAACAAGCTTTAGATATGATAGAAGCAGATGATAAGCTTTTAATTGGCAGAAATATAACAAAAGGCTTGGGTGCAGGAGGTTTTCCAGATGTTGCTAAAAGATGCGCAGAAGAATCAAGGGATGAATTAGAAGAAAAAATTGATGAGCCCGACTTGGTTTTCATCACGGCAGGCATGGGCGGCGGCACAGGCACAGGGGCAGCGCCAATTATTGCAAAAATTGCAAAGCGCGCTGGCGCCATAGTCGTTGGGATGGTTTCCATACCTTTTAGAGTAGAAAGAGGTAGAATGGTCAGAGCTGAACAAGGATTAGAAGAATTGAGAAAAGAGAGTGATTCTGTAATTGTTTTAGATAATAACAAGCTGTTGAGTTTTGTCCCGCATCTACCAATTGATAAAGCCTTTTCTGTAATGGACCAGCTGATTTCTGAAACTGTAAAGGGAATAGCAGAAACAATTGTAGAGCCTTCATTGATAAACCTTGATTATGCCGATGTTAAAACAATTGTCAGTGGAGGAGATATGGCGGCCATGCTATGGGGAGAAGGTGCATTGAGAGACGGGGCTGAAACTGTGGCAAATGAAGCTTTACATCATCCATTGTTGGAAATTGATTGTAGGGGTGCTAAAGGAAGTTTGATACATATAACTGGTGGACCAGATATGAGCCTTGAATTTGCTGAAAAAGTTGCAGAATATTTAACCCAAGAACTTGACCCATATGCAAATGTTATTTTAGGTGCGAGAGTAAATAATGAATTCAATGGAAAAGTAAGGATAATGGCTATAATGACTGGCGTAAGCTCGCCTCATATATTGTCTCCAAAGAAAGAGCGCGTATTTCTACCAAAATGGGGAGATGGCAAGAGGATGGGAATTGACGTAATTGGTTAAACACCCTTTTTCCTATATTTCTATTTTTTCTCCATTATTTGGTATATACACATTGGCATCTATTTCATTAGCAAGAGCCATTGGATTTTCTGAGTGGAATATAACAACATTTTCTGGAGAAACATCTTTCACAAATTTGATGAGTTGGGAATGACCTGCATGAGCAGAAAAGTCGAAAAATTTGATATTGCAATTTATTTTTTCTTTAACTCCATACATATTTATTTCTCTCTTTTCTAAAAGCATTCTTCCATTTGTTCCTTCAACTTGATAACCTGTTAATATGACAGCAGATTTTGGATCATCTTTTATTTTATCTACATACCATAGAACTGGGCCTCCATTCAACATACCGCTTGTTGTTAGAACAATACCAGATTTTAGAGCAAGTTTTCTTCCATGGTTTGAATATACGATATTAGCACTTTTCATGGCTTTTTTCAATTTATCAGGAGATTTTATGCATTTTTTATTCCTTAGCATCAAATCTGCTATTTTACTTCCCATCCCATCAAGCCATATCTCATGCCCACTTTTATATAGAAGCATTGCAAGTTCTTGACTTCTTCCAACCGCAAATGCAGGTATTACAACTTTTCCCCCTCTTTTAATGACATCATCAATTTCATCAAGAAATTCTTTTTCAAGCTCTCTTCTATCTGGATGTTCTGTTCCAGCATAAGTCCCTTCTATAAAAAGAGTCTTTGCTTTAACAGGCTTTGCTCCATGCAACAGATTTGTTTCTATTGTATTTATGTCGCATGCAAATAGCATTTCAAGATTTTCTATTTCTATCATAACAGAGCCAGGAATATGTCCAGCAGGATAGAATTTTATATCCAAACCATTCATTTTTATGTCATTATATGGCTCAAAGCATCTGAAATTATTCAATGATATATCCGCCTCTTCTTTTCCATAAGGAAATGGGTAGCCGTTCGCTCCCGCTATTTTAAGCATGTCATTATACAGCACATTGCTTATCTCTTTAGTGAGCCACGTTGAATAAACCTTTGCATTATAATGGGATGCAACCCATGGAATCATACCAGAATGATCAAGATGAGCATGAGAAAGAAGAACAAAATCTACAGGTGGCGCCACCTGCGGGTAACTCGGCGGATTTCCAGGATTTAGTCCATAATCAACCAATAAACTTTTATTTTCATAATTAATCAAAATTCCCACTCTTCCAACCTCTCTTGCTCCGCCAAGAAACTTTACATTCATTTTTAAAGTATAATTGTATGCACTATTTTTAACTTTCCCCAAATCTTTCTATTTTCATCCCTTTATATTCAAGTTTCATTGACCTTTTTACAATGCATTTCATTTGGATTGGCGAGAGATTAAAATTTCTTTCTACTTCCCTACTTAATTCTCCTTCCCCTATGAAATCATATATCTTTTCTTCTATTTTTTTGAATTCGTTATCCTTCATTAAAACAATTGAAAACACATCCCTAATTACATCTATAGAAGACATCACGTTTATATGGAACGATGAATAAAATGCATGATATTCTTTTTTTGCCTTCCCTTCCTTCATCATCCATCTCGTTTCAACCAATCTTGTCTTTTCAAAAAATTTTAAGGCTTTTGCTCCTTCATTGCCATATCTTTTTTTTACTTCTTCCATTGTTATCCATTCTTTTGTAACATCATCAAAAACATGTCTTTTTATATCTGTATCAAAAGCTTTTGAAAGCCATGCAATATCTGTAATGTCGTTAATCAACTTAGCCTGCATCATGAAAATATATGCATACTCTGCTTAAATTTCTATGCCTTCTGAGCTATGGCTACGCCCACTATAATAATTATCCCATAGACAAGTGTTAAAATTTTTATTCCTTCATTTAAAAAAATATAAGAAAATATGGTTGAAAAGAATGGTATTAAATAAATGTAGCAGGAAAGTTTTGAAACTTCCATTTTTTTCATAGCAGTATACCATAAAATATATGAAAGAAATGTTGGAAAAATCGCAAGAATGAGAGAATAAATTAAAATTGTTTGATTAAATTCAATTTTTTCTGTAAATGAAAAAGGAAATAAAAAGATAGTTCCAAAAATTGTTGCAAAGGATATGATTTGCAATGGCTCATAATTTTTAAGTAATTTTTTGGCAATTATGCTTCCAGCAGAATAAAAAATTGCTGAAAATAAGATTAAAAGATTACCATATAAATTTCCTCCAGATTCTGGCGCTGCTATGAGATATGTTCCTATAAATGATATTGTTATTCCCATGGTTTTATTAAAAGTTATTTTTTCATTTAGAAAAACTGATGCAAGAATGAGTGTATATAATGGGCCAGTGCTTTGCAAAAATCCAGATATATATGCAGATGTGAATTTTAAACCAATATTTTGCATGGCTACAGGTATTGAAATGCTTATCAATCCGAGTAGGGCAAACATTTTAATTCCTTTTTTTGAAAATTTTTTATATGCTAATAGTATGATAAAAAATACGCTTGCCATCGAATATCTTAAAAAACCAAAAAATATTGGCGTTGTGTTCTCTAATCCAACTTTTATAATTATAAAAGAGAGTCCCCAGAGCATAGTAGAAAATATGGCATAAATTGAGTATCTTCCATTCATTTCTTAAGGATAAAAAAGTAAGTAAAAAATGTTTGCCTTGAGCGTTATAGTTATATACCATTATGCTATTTGCAGATAGCATGGGTAGAGGATTATATTCAGCAAGGAAGTTAAAGGCAGATAGGCAAAAGTTTAGATGGCATGATCGCTATTATAAACGAAGAATATTGGAACTTAAAAGAAAAACAGACCCATTGGAAGGCGCCCCTCAGGGGCGGGGAATTGTTTTAGAAAAAGTGGGCGTAGAGGCAAGGCAGCCTAACTCTGCCATTAGAAAATGTGTTAAAGTTCAGCTTATAAAAAATGGCAAAATTGTTACAGCTTTTGCCCCAGGCGATAAAGCAATAACTTTCATAGACGAGCATGATGAAGTTTTGATAGAAGGGATAGGCGGAAGAATGGGCCGCTCTTACGGAGATATTCCTGGTGTGAGATATAAAGTTGTTAAAGTTAATAATGTTTCGTTAAATGAATTAGTTAAAGGAAAGATTGAAAAACCAGTGAGATGATGAAGCTGTTTGGAAAATATGAAGTTGAGGATATTGTCATAAGGGATAAAGGTTTAGCCAATTATATGAATCTTAGAGGTGATAAACTCCATACTCATGGGAAGCATGGAAATACAAGATTTAGAAAAGCCAATCTATCTCTTATAGAAAGACTTGCAAACAATCTTATGAGAACTGAAAGATATACAGGTAAAAAATCAAAAGCAATAAGGGTCATAAAAGAATCATTTGATGTAATAAATAAAAAAATAAAGGAGAATCCATTGCAAGTTTTGGTAAGGGCTATAGAAAACGCAGCTCCAAGAGAGGAGACAACAAGATTATTTTTATCAGGAATATACGTTCCTCAAGCAGTAGACAGCGCCCCGCTGCGCCGCCTTGATATTGCCTTGAGAAATATATGTAAAGGTGCTGTTTCAAAAACAATGAGGAATAAAAAAAGCATGGCTAATTGCCTTGCTGATGAAATAATAGCTGCCTCTCATGATGAAACAGCGAGTTTTGCAGTAACTAAAAAATTGGAGATTGAAAGAATAGCACAGAGTGCAAGGTGATGATATGGGAAGGAAAGAAGAGAACATAAGAAAAGCTAAAGATTTGATGTATAAGCCTGATAGAATAAGAAATATTGGTGTTGTTGCTCATATTGACCATGGCAAGACAACATTTTCAGACAATTTGCTTGCTGGAGCTGGAATGATTTCAGAAGAGTTAGCTGGGCAGCAATTGGTTTTAGACTATGATGAGCAGGAGCAGGCAAGAGGAATAACAATAAACTCAGCAGCAGCTTCCATGGTTCATGAATACATGGGAAAAGAATATTTGATTAATCTTATCGATACACCTGGCCATGTAGATTTTGGGGGGGATGTCACAAGAGCAATGCGTGCTGTTGATGGAGCCATAGTTGTTGTTTGTGCAGTCGAAGGTGTTATGCCTCAAACTGAAACTGTTTTAAGACAGGCTTTAAGGGAGCGTGTTCGCCCTGTATTGCTGATAAATAAAGTCGATCGCCTCATAAATGAATTAAAGCTGGATACAGATGAAATGCAAAAGAGATTTGTTAAAATAATCACAGAAGTCAATAGGCTCATCAAAAAAATGGCTCCAGATGAATATAAGGAAAAATGGATGGTAAAACCAGATAATGGAACGGTTGCTTTTGGAAGTGCATTGCATAATTGGGCTATATCTGTTCCTTACATGAAGAAAAGTGGAATATCTTTCAAAGATATTTATGATTATCTCAGAAAAGGAGACCAAAAAACTCTTGCAAAAAAAGCTCCAATTCATCAGGTTAGCTTGGATATGGTTATTCAACATTTGCCAGATCCAGAAGAAGCACAAAAATATAGGATACCAAATATATGGCATGGAGAACATGATTCTGAAATTGGCAAATCAATGGTAAATTGCAATCCAAAAGGACCATTAGCATTGATGGTAACAAAAATTTTGATAGACCCTCATGCTGGGGAAATAACATTTGGAAGAGTTTTTTCTGGAACATTAAAAGAAGGGCATGAAGTATGGATTTCTGGAATGCCAAAGTCGTATAGAATACAGCAAGTTGCTGTCATGGTAGGGGATTCAAGGATACCCGTTGCAGAAATACCTGCTGGAAATATTGCTGCCATATCTGGATTGAAAGATGCAATAGCAGGAGCAACTGTAACAGGCATACCTGATGTTGAACCATTTGAACCGATAAGGCATATTTCAGAGCCTGTTGTTACTGTAAGGGTGGAAGCTAAAAAGCCATCTGATTTGCCAAAATTGGTTAAAGTTTTGAAAGATATATCTAAAGCTGACCCTTCTATACAAGTAGCAATAAATCAAGAAACTGGCGAGTATTTAATGTCGGGAATGGGTGAATTGCATCTTGAGATAACTGAATATAGGATAAAAAATGAACATAAGGTTGATATTCTTGTTTCAGAACCTACTGTTATATATAGAGAAACCGTTAGAAAAAAATCACCTGAATTTGAAGGAAAGTCACCAAATAAACATAATTATCTTTATGTTGAAGTCGAACCTTTGGAGGATGAGGTAGTTAAAGCATTGCTTGAAGGAGAAATTCCTGAAAATATAAAAAAGCATAAAAAAGAAGTCGTTAAGAAGCTTATAGACCTTGGAATGAGTAGAGAGGAAGCGAAGGGAGTTTTCGGAGTCAATGGAGCAAATTTGATAACAGATGTAACAAAAGGAATACAGCATCTAAACGAAGCAAAAGAATTATTGAAGCAGGCATTTGATGAAGTCTGCCAGACTGGGCCCAAGGCGGCGGAGCCGTTGCAGGGTGTAAAAGTTCGCTTGGTTGACGCAAAGCTTCATGAAGATGCAATTCATCGTGGTCCAGCTCAATTAATCCCAGCAATGAGAAATGCAATTTATGGGGCAATTACTCTTGCAACTCCCATATTGCTTGAACCAATGCAAAAAGTTTATATATCAGTTCCTCACGAATTGATGGGAAATGTGAGTAGGGAATTGAATCAGAGGAGAGCAACAATACTTGATATTCAGAATGAAGGCGACATGAGTATAATACAGGCTAAGGCTCCTGTTGCCGAGATGTTTGGTTTCGCATCTGCTATAAGAAGTGCTACTGGTGGCCGTGTATTATGGAGTACTGAAAACATGGGATTTGAACCGTTGCCAGAATTTTTGCAGGATGAAATAACCAGAAAGATAAGGGAAAGAAAAGGACTGAAACCAGAGCCATATACTGCCGACCATTACAGAGACTGAGACAGAGCCCTTTCTTCAAAAGAAAGCCCTCGGGGAAAGAACTTTTACATTTTAGGATGCATCAGTTCTTTTTGGGATGAAGCACTGAGCCTTTTAGAAAAAGCCTCGGGAAAAATGTATCATTTTCTTTAGGATGAAGCACTTTCTTTTTTTGAAAAGAA
>CAZYCK010000042.1:0-5557 GCA_964646055.1 uncultured Thermoplasmatales archaeon
TTAGTTTTTGCGTAATCATATTGAGTTTTTATAAAAGAATAAATCAATCCAACTACCATTCCAAGAAATTTTATATTTGCAATTCTTCCTATAATTTCTCCTATTATTGGTGGAATCGTCCATACCATTATAAAATTTATCCATACTGGCCTGCATCTGCCATTCCAATCTTTTTTCCACACTCTCATCAATTTAAATCAACTATTTATATAAAAAAGTTAGCAATGCTAAAAAATTATACATAAAATGTGCTGTTATTGGAGCAATTATATTTTTTGTAATATGCATAATATAGCCAAGTAGGATGGAAAATAAAAAAGTTGCAAGAATTTCTATAAAAACACCATACTCGATGTGTGCTAAAGAAAAAAGTATGGATGAAAATATTATTGCAATTATGTAATTAACCTTCTTTTCCATCTGCATTTGGATAAGCCCTCTAAAAAATGTTTCCTCACTTATTGAAGAAATGGTAGGAATTAAAATTAAAAGAAGCAAATCAACATTCGAGCCAATTTCCTCTCCAAGAGGATTTCTTTCTCCAAATAAATACCCAATTCCAGCCATTACGCCAATAAAAAAAATTGTTGCACTGATGCCATAAAAAATTGCTTTTCCAGCTCCATTTTTCACAAAATAAAGATTTTTAAAGGCATTTGAAATGGAACCATTGTAAATTAAATATACAACCAGCAGGGCGCCGCCGCCCATCAGAAATAGGTTGAAAAGCAGGGAGAGCAAAATCGATTCTTTTGTTAAAACAATGTTTTTATTCATGAAAAATCCTGCAAATGCTAAGCCATATATTATGACCATGATTAAAGAAAGCAATAGGTATGCTGATAACTTTCGCATATAGAAAAGTTTTTTACCCTTTTTCTATTTTATGGCGAGGGGCCTGTGGGGTAGCTTGGTTTATCCTTCCGGCTTTGGGAGCCGGGAACCCCGGTTCAAATCCGGGCAGGCCCATGTTTCAATTCCTCATAGGTAGTATTCATATATTTCTCTTCTTCTTACTAAATACTCATTATATTCTTTCCAATTTCTTTTTTCCCAATTTTATTCCCTTCTACTGGAGAGGTAATAGAAAAGAATAAAAAATTTTATGATTTATTCAACAAAACATTATCTGAATCTAACTGTTTCCAAATTTTTTAATGCAAGTGTCTTTATTCCATATCTCTTATGAATTCCTGCTGCAAGTTCCAAACATTTTGATTCTTCTCCATGACCGAGTAATATTCTTTTTGGTTTTGGAGAGAGATTTTTAACAAAATTCAGCAACTGATTCCTATCAGAATGACCTGAAAAACCCTCACATGTTTCAATCCTCATATTTATTTTTACTTCCTGCCCTGCAACATTAACTTCTTTCCATCCTTTTTGAATTTTTCTTCCAAGTGTGCCCTCCGCCTGATAGCCGACAAATATGAGCATGTTATTTTCATCAGCAGACCATGATTTTAAATATTCCATTACAGGGCCGCCATTTAGCATACCACTTGTTGCAAGGACAATGCTTGGCTCTGATTTATCAATGATTTCTCTTCTTTGGTCATAAGTTTCAACTCTTTCAAATATGTCAGATAACAATGGATTATCTCCTTCTTGAAATATCTTTTTTCTTAAATCAGCGTTCAAATATTCAGGGTATGCCGTATGGATTGCAGTAGCTTCCCATATCATCCCATCTAAATATACTGGAACAGTTGGCAGTTTTCCTTCTTTCATATAATGCTCTAAAACTATCATAACTTCTTGGCTTCTCCCAACAGCAAAAACAGGTATCAAAACTTTGCCTCCTCTCTCGATACCTTCTTTCACAATCTCTCCAAGATACTCAGCAGCTTTCTTCCTTGATGGCTGGATATCCTGCTTCCCACCATAGGTTGATTCCATAACCAACGCCTCAAGCCTTGGAAAATGGGTGGCGGCGGCGCCAAAAAGCCATGTTTTTTCATATTTTATATCCCCCGAGAAAGCTATGTTGAAAAGTCCTTCTCCAATATGAAAGTGGCATATTGCTGAGCCAAGGATATGGCCTGCACGATGCATTGTAAGACGAACATCTGGAGCTATATCTATTGTATCTCCATAATTCAATGGAATTGTATGCTTTATCTCGTTTCTTATATCTTCTGATGAATAAGGAGGTCTTTTTCCTTCATCTACTCTAACTTTTAAATAATCCATTTGAAGCAAAACCATTACATCTCTTGTTGGGTATGTCAGATATAATGGTCCATCATATCCATATTTATAAAGTAGTGGAATCAATCCAGAATGGTCAAGATGAGCATGTGTAAGAACAATTCCATCTATTGATTCAAATGGCAAAACTTCTGGAACAGTTAGATAAGGAGAACCATTATTTGGGGAGGAAACATCTATTCCGCAATCTATCAATATCTTGCTATCTTGAGTTGATAGCAAACTGCACGATCTGCCAACTTCTCTATATCCTCCAAGAGCAGTCATTCTAATCCATTTTTCTCCATCACTCACCCCTCGATGCAATCTTCTGCCGAGTTTTCTCAAAAATTCTTTTCTTTCATCTGCTACAATACGGAGGTATTTTCTTATGTCCTGAACAGTCTTTGAAGGTATTGGAGGAGCTCTAATTATTTTTGGAGCCCATCCTATCTCCTTCTTTAATTCATTCAGTAATGAACCTTTTTTTCCTATAGCAACGCCAGTCTTTTCAACTTCTATTGTTACCTCTCCAACATCTGGTTCAAAATATATATTAACTATTTTTGCTTCGTCAGGTATTATTTCTTTTATTTTTTTCTCAGCTTCTTCAATTTTTGCAAGAACAGAAGAATCCGGCCTTACTGTTATCCTTTTCTGCAATTTTTTTGCAAGTTGTTTTATCAATTCAGATTGCTCAGCAAATTTTTCAGGATCTTTTGTATAAATTACAAGTTCAGCTCCTTCAAACTCTATATCTGTTATCCTAATCTCAGATGGTATAGTTGCTATTACTTCTTTTCTAATTTCTTTAAGAACGTCTTCAATTGGCATAACAATTACAATCCAATTCTTTTTTCAATTTCTTCACGGCTTAATTCTCTATAACCTTTTGATGTTATTACAACCACATCTATTCCATTTCCAGAAGCAGAATCACGCTTCATTGCCGCATTCATGGCTCTTACAGCCAAATCTATACCTTCTTCAATATTCATTCCTTCCTTATATTTATCTTCAAGAACACCAAATACATAAGGTGAGCCAGATCCTGTCGTTGTATATACATCCTCAATAGCTCCTCCAGCAGCATCCAAAGAGAAAACATGAGGAGATGTATCATAACCAGCTATAATTAATTGCACATAATATGGAGCAAATTTTCTTTGATTTAGTATATTTGCCATTAGTGTGGCTGCTCCTTCAACTGGCATTTTTTCTTCTCTTTCCATTCTATATAATTCCGCTTCAGCTTTTAAATATCTTGCAAGAACCTGAGCATCTCCAACCAAGCCCGCTGTTGTGAGCAATAAATGTTCATCTATTTTATATATTTTCTTTGCAACTTTATGGGCAATCATTGTTCCCATAGTGGCGCGATGCTCTGCAGCTGCTACTACCCCATCTTTACATACAATGCCTAAGGTTGTTGTTCCCTTTTTATTTTCCATCAATTCACCCCAAAAGAGTAAAAATAAATATAGAAAGTAGTATATAAATCTTGTGAAGAATCTGCTAAATAAATTAAAATGGCATTCTGAGTATGATTTCAACAAAGTTGTTATATGGTATGTTAGCAGAGGAATGCCAGATGGCATCGATAGTGTTAAAGGAGAAGACGTTATAAAAATGGATAAATATTACATAGAAACGAAAAAAGCTTTTATTCCGTATCACAGAATCAAAAAAATTGAATATGAAGGTAAAGTCTTATTTCGAAGATGATTACATTTCTTTCTAAAGGAGAATTTTATTTTCCAGACCTTGAAAAGGGCATCAATTCTTTTATAATTACATTATTTTTGTATACGTTATTTCATTACTTTCTTTATAATTGCCAGCATTGTCATATGCAATAACTTTCAATGAATTTTTAAATGATGCGGGGAATTCCTGTGGAAGGGTTGCATTATAAGGAGAAACAAAATCTTTCCATAAAATCTGATTGTTCAATATGAATTCAACATAATACACTCCAGAAAGCCTGTCACTCGCCTCCGCCACCGCATCCAATTTACCAATTATGATTGTTTTTCTAAATAAAGTTGGCATCATTTGATGCCCTGATATATATAAGTATCCTTCTTTTGGGATTTTAATGCTTACGCTTGGCTTTGTTTTGTCAATTTTTATGCTTATATTCTTTTCATTTTCAACATTTCCTGCAATATCGACACTATAAAAATACACAACATGTCTTCCTTCTGAAGTTAAATCAAAGCTGCCATTATATTTATTCCATGCGCCATCATCTATTTTATATTTTGTATAATTTATACCAGATAAGCTATCGCTAGCATTTAATGTTATTTTTGCGTCTCCTAAAATCCATCCTTTATTTCCATATGTTGCGTTTACTTCCGCATTTGTAACAGGCTTTGTTTTGTCAATTTTTATGCTTATATTCTTTTCATTTTCAACATTTCCTGCAATATCGACACTATAAAAATACACAACATGTCTTCCTTCTGAAGTTAAATCAAAGCTGCCATTATATTTATTCCATGCGCCATCATCTATTTTATATTTTGTATAATTTATACCAGATAAGCTATCGCTAGCATTTAATGTTACAGCAACCGCTCTATTACACCATCCTTTACAACTTGTATTATAATGTGTTTCTGGAGGAGTTGAATCGACCATTAAAGAGATTTTGCTTTCATTATGAGCACCATCATTATCATATACCGTAAGATTTACCTGATAAATTCCATCCTGTGCATAAGCATGCTTTATATGGCTGCCATGTCCAACGCTTCCATCTCCAAATTCCCAGTTCCAAGAAACAATACTTCCATCCAAATCATAACTTTTAGACGAGAAACTGACATTTGTTACATTAACAATTGGAGAGACATTAATGGCAGCAATAGGGGGAACATTTGTTACATTAATCTGCTTATCAACATAGGCTGTAGTGCCATTTGAATATAATATTATGAGCCTTACATTATACGTTCCATTATCTGCATATCTATGTATTGGATTTTGCTGCGTAGAGCTATTACCATCGCCAAAATACCATATCCATGCAATTATATTTCCAGTAGAATTATCAATAAAATGAATTGTATCTAAATCAGTTGGTGATTCAGGTTGCCAATTAAAATCTACAGTATCCATTGCCTCTGTACTTATGAATACAGTTATACTTAACAGAGAAAACGTAGCAACCATCAATATTATTTTCTCTTTCATTTAAATCGGGATAATATTTGTTTTTGTTATTTATGTATTTCGCATACAACAGTACTTCAGAAAATAATTTTGGTAGAAACACTGCTTGGTGCAATAGAGGAAAATGTAAAACTAAGAGGAGGAAAGATATTCTAATGCTTCCTTATTCACTTGTATGATTTGGGCA
>CAZYCK010000042.1:5657-7439 GCA_964646055.1 uncultured Thermoplasmatales archaeon
ATCTATCGAAATTATTTAAAATGCTTTTGTATTTCTTAGCATGCAAGATAAATATGAAGAATGGATTAAGAATTTTAAGTGGGATGTGCCAGAAAATTATTCAATAGCAAATGTAGTAGATGAGCATGCAAAAGATAGAAGCAAGATAGCATTATACTTTGAAGATGCAAATGGAAGAAAAGAAAAACTGGCTTATTGGGAATTGCGCGATGAATCTAACAGATTTGGAAACTGGCTCCGTAGCTTAGGAATGAAAAAGGAAGACAGAATAATGGTTATTTTACCTCGCTTACCAGAAGTTTATGTAAGTCAGATAGGTGCTTTTAAAATAGGAGCGATAGTTGTTCCATGTCCTGATATGCTGAGAGCCAGAGATATAGAATATAGGGCTAAAAATTGCAATGCAAAGACAATAATTGCATCCATAGATTCAACACCTTTCGTTGACGAAGTAAGAGATAACATACCTGTTGAAAATTTTATTGTTGTTGGAGGAGAAAAAGATGGATGGCTCAGTTATGAAAAAGAATTGCATCATCATTCTCGCAACCTAGAGAAAGAAAAAATAAAGGCTACAGATATAATGACAATAAACTATACATCTGGTACAACAGGAGAGCCAAAAGGAGTTATGCATAATCATGCGTGGATTTACTGCATGTCAAAAACTAATGCAATATACTGGTGGAACGCTCAGCCTAATGAATTGCTATGGACTACTTCCTCGCCGGGATGGGCAAAATGGTTCTGGAGCCCTATCGGTGTCGCCCTTGGCGTTGGCGCATCCCATTTAATTTATAACGGTCGTTTTAATCCTGCAAAATTTTTGGGACTGATGGAAAAATATCGTGTAAATAGGCTTTGTGCAACACCAACAGAATATCGCATGTGGGCTCAAGAAGATTTGGAGAGTTATGATTTAAGTGATATGAAGAAATTTTTGAGCGCGGGCGAGGCATTAAATAGAGAGGTTATAGATAAATTTAGGAAAGCATACGGATTGGAAATATATGAAGGGTATGGGCAAACTGAAACAACTGGATTGGCATGCAATTATGATGGAATAAAAATTAAGCCAGGTTCAATGGGAAAGCCTATGCCTGGAAGCGATTTAAAAATAGTTGATGAGGATGGCAATGAATTGCCCAGAAATAAAATAGGACAGATTGCTGTGCCGATAACACATCCTGGACTGATGGTTGGATACTGGAATGGAAAAAAGCTTGAAGAAATTGCTGTAAATGGGATGTATTTGACAGGTGATTTAGCGAGAATGGATGAAGATGGCTATTTATGGTTTGAAGGAAGAGCTGATGATGTTATAAAAGCATCAGGCTATCGTCTCGGACCATTTGAAGTTGAAGATGCATTGGTAAAGCATCCTGCTGTTGTTGAAGCAGCTGTTGTAGCATCTCCAGATAAAATAAGAGGGAATATCGTTAAAGCATTTGTTGTTCTTGCAAAAGGATATGAGCCAAGCGATAAATTAATAAAAGAATTGCAGGAATTTGTCAAGCAGGAGACAGCACCATATAAATATCCTCGCGAGATAGAATTTGTGGATGGCTTGCCAAAAACGATTAGTGGCAAAATAAGGAGAGTTGAATTGAGGCATAGAGAAAAGGAGAGAAAAATGAAATTATGGGAGAAAGAAAAATAAATTGAGCCTTTTCTTCAGCCCTTTTAGAAAAAGCGCTGGCGGAAAATGTAATAGTTCTTGCAACCCTTTAGAAAAGGTCTGCACCCCAAAAATGTATCAGTTCTTTGGGGATGAAACACCTT
>CAZYCK010000043.1:0-7167 GCA_964646055.1 uncultured Thermoplasmatales archaeon
TTCAATGGAAATTGTTTCGGTTGGCGATATAGAAAAATATTCATACTGCCCATTATCATGGTGGCTAAGCAAAAATTATAAGGCAGTAGATAAAGAAGGTGTGGAGAGGCATAGAAAAATAGAAAATGAGCTAAAAGAAATTAGAAAAAAAGAAAAGAAGCTTGGATTATATGAAAAATACGTCCTTTTTATCTCAATCGCATCTTCCGGAATTGCTCTTCTTGGAATATCTTTTATGTATGGTGGGATGGAAAAAGTATGGAATATTTTCTTTGTTATTCTCGCATTTCTATGGCTATATAATTCAATTTTTTTCCTTTATAAAGAATCAAAAGCTTCTGAAATTATAAAGCCAAAATATGAAAAAGTTATTTTAATTTCCTCTTCTGGAGCAATTATTATAATAGCTTTCTTTGTAATATTTTCTCTTCCTCCAAATATAAAAATCAGCAAGTTTGCAGAAATACTTGCATTATTGTGGGTTGTATGTGCAAATCTTTTATTTTATCATTCTATCAATATTTCAGAAGAATTGATGGAGAAAAAAATAAAATATGCTCCAGTAAATGGAAACATTGAATATATAGGAGCATTTGGAGAAGGGAAAGAGATTACATCAAATAGATATGGGATAAGAGGGAAACCTGATTATATTATAAAAAGCAATGAGGACTATATTCCTGTAGAGGAAAAGTCATCGGATTTGGATCGCCCAAAGTTTTCTCATGTTATGCAAATAACAGCATATTGCATGCTTATTGAAGACAAATATGGGAGCCCGCCGCCCTATGGCGTGTTGAAATATAAAAAAAGGCAATTTAAAATCCCCTATGAGGAGAGATGGAAAAATATGGTGATAAAAATTAGAGAAGACATGATAAGGGATATGAAAAGAGGAGAAGCTCACAGAAACCATAATAGCAAAAATAAATGTCTTCACTGTGCAAGGCGGGATTATTGCCCAGAAAAATTACTTTAGCTCGAGCTGCTTTTTTATATTTCTTATAATCGCCCTGAGCCTTTTTTTCCTCTTTCCTTTCTCTTCTTCTATATGACTTTTTAACTCATTTATTCTTATTTTAATTGCATCAAGGGAAAACTCAGCAACACTTTTATATCCATATTTTGGGTCTGTGAGAATGCTTCTTCTTATTTCTTCATGTAATTCTTTTGGGATTGAAACAGTGCTATATTTAACCATGCAGAATTAATAACATGGTGCATATATAATTTACTATTCCATATCATCCAGCAATACTTTTTTCAATTCATAACCTTTTGGACATTTAGCATCTCCAACAATTTTCAAAATTTTGTATTTCTTTTCTTTTACCCCCGGATTGCAATATTCATATTCCTTGCATCCTATAAAATCGCATTTTATTGGATGAAATTCGATGGCTGTTCCTTCTGCCTGCTCCTTCCTTATATTTGCTTCTATTGGTAATTTTTCTACTTCTACAGCAACGACTTCTCCATGCAAATCACATTTATGCACTTTGTCTCTAACTTTTGTTATTCTATATCTCCTTCCTTCTTCAAGATTTGAGCAAACAGTTTTCAATTTACAGCTTCTACATTTTTTTGTTATTCCTATATAAGTAAATTCAACCCCTTCTTTAGCAAGTTTTTTACCTATTAAAGTAACAACCATTTATGCCACCCCTGTAACTTTAACAAGCCTCTCGGCAGCTTCTTTTGAAATTCCATCTGTTCCAAGTATTGTATATCTTTTTCTTACTTTATGAGCCATTGTCAAAGCTTTTATTATATCTTTTTTTGGTATGCCAAGTTCTTTTGCGTTTATTGGTGCGCCAATCTCTTTTAATGCATCTCTAATAACTTCCCAGTCGCCGCCATGCAAATACATCATCATTATTGCGCCGACGCCACATTGCTCCCCGTGCAAAGCCTTGCCAGGAGAAATAATATCCAAGGCATGGGAAAACATATGTTCTGCTCCGCTAGCAGGCCGAGAAGAATTTGCAACGCTCATTGCAACTCCAGAAACAATCATCGACTTTACAGCAATCCATATCGCTTCTTCTATTCCTGGCTTGATAAATTTTGCATTTTCAATCAGCAATTCAGCAGAAGTTTTTGCAAGAGATGAAGCAAAAGAGCTATAATATTCTCCCTTCAAACGAGCAGCGAGTTCCCAGTCAAGTATTGCAGTCAAATTTGATATGACATCGGCACATCCAGAAGCAAGCATTCTATAAGGAGCTTTTGATATTATCTCTGTATCAGCAAGAATTGCAATTGGAGAGCGAGCCTCTTTGGAAAGCGAATTTCCTTTTTGCTTTATCGATGCTCTCGGAGATGCTATTCCATCATGGCTGGCAGCTGTCGGCACACTTATGAATGGAATCTTTGCTTTATATGAAGCAAGTTTTGCTGCATCTATTATGCTGCCTCCGCCGACTGCAACAACAAAATTTATATCATTCTTTTTTATTTGCCTCAAAAGACGTCTGACTTCGCTCATTGTGGCATTTTTTACAACAACTTCATCCACATCATAATCATGTTTTAGAGCCTCGATAACCGCATCTCCAGCCAATTTTTTTGTTATATCTCCATCTACAACAGCTGCTTTTCCTTCCATATTTATTCTATCACATAATTTTCCAATATCCTTTATGACACCATGTCCAACTATGACATCCCTTGGGAATTCCATGAGCTTTGACTTGCTGAAAGGCATTAATGTATATGGCATTGTGTGTTTTTATCTTTTTGCATTGAGTATAGCTTCTTTCCAATAATTATTGAAAAGAAAAAATAAATTTTACAATAGTATGCAGCATTTTCATAGAAATATTTATATATTTGTTGCTATATATTCAAATAAGGTGATAAAATGCCATGGGGAAAAGGATTTGGTTTCGGATTTGGAAGAGGATTTGGAAGAGGCTGGGGTGCAACTCTTGGTTACTGCCCCTGGACTGGCATGCCTAGAGGATGGAGATGGATGATGCCATACGGCTATGGATATGGTTATCCATATCAATATACTGGATGGTATAATCCTTATGCATATCCATATTATGGCAACCCTTGGTGGTGGTAAATATGCCTTATGGAATGGGATGGGGATATAGAGGCTATGGCTATCCACCATATCCATATTATCAGCCATACCAAGCATATCAGCCAAGCGTGGAACAGGAAATATATATGATGGAACAGCAGCTTTCAATAATTGAGCAGCAGTTGGAAGCAATGAAAAGAAGAATAGATGAGCTGAAAAGAAATAAATAAAAAGGTAGCAGCAATACAGGGTTGATGAATATGAGAATATTAGTAGCTACGAATTTAGGTGGGCTTGATGATATGGTTTCACCTGTTTTTGCCAGATGCCAGACATTTACACTGATTGAAACAGATGGAAAGGAAATTAAAGACGCAAAAGTAATTCCAAATCAGTTTATAAATGCAGTCCATGGAGCTGGAATACAAGTGGGGCAATATCTAATAAGCCAAGGGATAAATGTTGCAATAGCGGGAAACTTTGGACCAAATGTTTCTTCAATACTTATGCAATCTGGAATTGAAACAATCTCGGCTCAGGGAAAAGTAAGAGATGTCGTCGAAAAATATTTGAATGGTGAAATAAGACAGCAAACAGGCATGCCGCCTATGGCGACACCGCCTCCGCCACCTGCATATCAGCCATATCAGCCATATCCACCATATCAGCCAAGCCATCCATTGCAATCCAAGGACATAGATGACCGTCTGAGAATGCTCGAGGAACAGATTGCAAAACTTGAAGACATGGTGAATGAGATAAAGAAAAAGCTAAAGGAGTTGAAAGAAGAATGATGCATGGCATGAGAAGAGGCAATGGCAATGGTAGAGGCAGGGGTTATAGGCGCGGCTTTGGAAGACGCATGGGTATGGGCTATCCAATTCAAAATTTTGGAGGAGCTTATCTTATAGAACAACAAGAACAATATGTAGAGCAACATAAGGAAAAAGATGGCTTAGCAAACAGAATTTATGAGATTCTTCCGAAATTGGATTGCAGGGCTTGTGGGCATGCCAGTTGTATGGATTGTGCAAATGCGATTGCAAATGGTAATGAAAGATACGATGCATGCAGAATTTTAAAACCTGAACAAAAAGAAAAGATTAGAGAAATAATTGAGGGGGATAATCATGTTTAGAGGACAAGGAGCCGGACGAGGGCAAGGAAGAGGAAGAATGGGTGGATTTGGAAAAGGTCCTGGTGGGCAATGCAAATGTCCTGTTTGCGGTTATGTAATGTCTCATCAGCCGGGCGTTCCATGTTATCAGCTTACTTGCCCTAAATGTGGCGCTAAAATGGTAAGAATTTGAATGATTGTTGCAGTAGCAAGTGGTAAAGGAGGAACTGGCAAAACAACAATTGCCACAAATCTTGCTTTAGCCATAGAAAAAGCTCGTTTGCTTGATTGCGATGTTGAAGAACCAAATGCAAATATATTTTTGAATGCAGAATTAAGGCACCTTAAAGATGTAAATATATTAGTCCCTTCTATAAATAAACAGAAATGCACATTATGTGGAGAATGTGCAAAAGCATGTAGATATAATGCTCTCGCCATTCTTCCAAAAGATATTATGTTTTTTTCCGAATTATGTCATGGATGCGGTTTATGTAAACTTGTATGTCCTTATAATGCAATAAATGAGATTCCAAAAAAAATAGGAGAAATTTTGTATGGAAGCAAGGATGGAATAGAATTATATCAAGGTTTGCTTAATATTGGAGAAGCAATGGCAACACCTGTCATAAGAGAATTGAAAAAATATTCCTCTCAAAATACAATCATAGATGCTCCTCCTGGTAATGCCTGTCCAACAATGGAAGCAATGCATGATGCGGATTATGTTATCTTAGTTACAGAGCCAACCCCATTTGGATTGCATGATTTAAAAATTGCTGTTGAAATTGTAAAAAAATTTAAGATTCCTTTTGGTGTAATAATAAATAAATATGGAATAGGAAACGAAGATGTTGAAAAATATTGCAGGGATGAGGGAATAAAAATTTTGATGAAACTGCCGCATAGCAAAAAAATAGCAGAACTTTATTCAATTGGAAAGCCATTTATTGAAGAAATGAAAGAGTGGCAAAATAAATTTTTGAGTATGTATGAGGAGATAAAAGATGAAACAGCTCGTTATAGCAAGCGGTAAAGGAGGAACTGGCAAAACAACATTGGTGGCAGCTTTTGCCAGCATAGTAAAAAATGCTGTTTTTGCTGATTGTGATGTCGATGCTTCAAATCTCCACTTAATATTTCATCCAGAAATTAAAGAAAAGATTGACTTCAAAGGAATGGGTGTTGCAACTGTAGATCATGAAAAATGCATAATGTGTATGGAATGCAAAAATTCATGTAGGTTTGACGCAATAACTGAAGAGATAGAAGTATTGCCCGAAAAATGTGAGGGTTGCGGAGTATGCGAATATGTATGCCCCACAAATGCCATAAAAATGGTTGAAAATATTGCAGGAGAAGCTTACATTTCCTCAAGCAGATTTGGATGGTTGGTTCATGCAAGGCTTAATATAGGAGAAGAAACATCAGGCAAACTTGTCTCGATGGTTAGAAATAAAGCAAATGAAATTGCAAAAAAATATGGAAAAGAGCTTATAATCATTGACTCTTCGCCTGGCGTCGGCTGCCCTGTCATTGCGTCAATAGGCGGCGCAAATTTGGTTGTAATAGTTGTTGAACCGACGACGGCTGCAATCCATGACATGAAAAGAGTTATGCAAGTTGCTAATCATTTTAAAATTCCTTATGTTGTATGTATAAATAAATATGATATAAATGAAGAAAAAGCTAAGGAGATAGATAATTTTTGCAGGGATAATAAAATAAAAATTGTTGGAAAAATTCCTTATAATACAGTTGTCACAGAAGCAATGACAAATGGGAAGACAATCGTTGAATATGACAAAAAAATGGCTGAATTAATTAAAGATATATGGAGAAATGTTAAAGAAAGCCTTTAAAAAATAAATAATTTACATGTTTGTTACAAAAAAGAAATAGAATAGTGTTGCTATAAGAGATGCAACTGCAGTGGCTGAAATTGTGAAATAAAATGTTATCAATAAACCAGAAAAACCAGAAATCAATGCAATCAGAGCAGATATGCTAAAAACTTGCAACACACTTTTCGCTTTTTCATTTGCTGCAGCAGCAGGAGCAACCAGCATAGCATAGACCAATATTGCTCCAACACCTTTCACCATTATGACAGTTGAAATTGCAATTAAGGAAAGTAGAAGATAATTCAATTCATTCACTTTTATCCCACTTGCTCTTGCCCCTTCGCTATCAAATGATATAAACAAAAATTCTTTATTAAAATATAAGGCAATTATAATGACAAAAATGGTTATTATAGCCATTGAAATTATATCGCGATTGGTTAAAAGAAGCAAATCTCCAAATAAAAGTCCCCATACACGTGATGCCTGCTCTCTTATCAAAGATATGAAAAGAACAGCAAGTGACATCGACATTGCAAAAGATATTCCAATGGCAATATTCACCTTACTTTTTGCATGGGCTGCAGAAATTGCAACGAAAATAGCAAAAATTATGCCCCCGAAGATTGGATCAAAATTAAAAATGCCATATACGGCCAGCGCAATGAAAAGGGCGGCGCCGGCAAGGGCGGCGTGGGCTGCGCCAACAATTAGAAAGGGTACATCTTTAAAAATTGTGAAGGAGCCTGCTATGGAAGCATTTATTGAAAGAATGAATACAGCAATTATAGCCCTTATTAAATATAAATCAACCATGTGTATCCCCTATTAATGGATGACAAAATCCTTCCCTACATATCACAATGGATACACTCCCTCCGTAAGCCTTTTTTAGATTTAATTCATTCAGAACTTCTTTTGGAGGACCAAATCCAATCATTTCTTTATTCAATAATAAAACTTTATCAACATCATGTGCAACAGGATTTATGTCGTGAAGAACTGTAATTATTGTAATCTTGCCCTTTTTCTTTCTTAGTATGCCCAATATTTTTTTTCTACTTGGCAAATCGATTCCATTGAATGGCTCATCCATTATTATTATATCTGGATTCTTTGCTATTGCCCTTGCAAATATCACACGTTGCTGTTGCCCTCCAGAAAGATGGCTG
>CAZYCK010000044.1:0-7093 GCA_964646055.1 uncultured Thermoplasmatales archaeon
ATTCTTTTTACCTTTTTATAGATAAATCCATCGCAACTTTATTTTTTGATGAGGAATAGCCGCCCGTTACTCTAATCTTTCCATCTATTTTATAACCAAGTTCTTTTCCCAATTTTTTTATTTCTTTTAACTTTTCCATTTCTTTTCCTCTCTCAACTATTTCATAATAATGTACAATATCTCCTTTTTCAATTGCATAAGGAAGAAATTCAAAGCTTTTATGGGGTAAATTCATTATAATATGATTTGCATGAGGCAATTCTTTTATTATCTTTTTTGCATCTCCTTCAATGACTTCTATGATTTTATCAAGCTTATTTAAAGAGACATTGGCTTTTGCATAATTTATTGCTGCTGGATTTATATCAATTGCATAAATTTTTTTTGGATTGGAATATTTTCCAATAACGAGGCTGAATGGTGCAATGCCTGCAAACATGTCTATCACAATGCTGCCTTCTTTAATTTGTTTCGCAACTCTCATTCTTTCTCCTGCTAAGCGTGGAGAAAAATATGTTTTTGCAATGTCGACATTCATTTTAATTCCATATTCAATATGCGTTGTTTCCGTTCTTTTCTCTCCCGCAATAATTTCAATATCTCTTACTCTATATTCATTTTTTACTCCTTTATCAAGACAGACAACTTTAATATGTTTATTATAATGCAATAAAACTTTTGATATTTCTTCTTTAAATTTTTCAATATTATAATGCAATCTCATTATAGCTATATCTCCAATAAAATCAATTGGTATATGCATTGGCAGTCCTTTGTTCTTCAAAATCTCTGCATAACTTTTTTCTTTTTCATCAAATTCTATGCCTTGGATAAATTTTCCATAGGCAACACGTTTTTTAACAGGAAAATAGACATGCCTGCCATCTCTTTTAATTTTTAAATTTTGAATAAGTAAGCCTTCTCCAATTAATTTTTTTCTAACTTCTTCTGCCTTCTTTCTTTCAACTGCAATTGCTTTTGCCATCACTATATAAAAAGCAAAAACATATACATTTATGTTGTCCTTTATCGGATTGGGTTTATATGATGAAAATGATATCACACTAAAAGGGATTGAGGAAGCAAAAAAATGCGAAAAATTGTATGCAGAATTTTATACAAGCAGAATGGGCGTAACCATAAAAAAAATTGAAGAAATTATTGGCAAAAAAATAGAAATTTTGGAAAGAGGAGATACTGAAAATGGCAATGTAATTTTAAATAAGGCAAAAACAAGACACGTTGGTTTGCTCACAGGCGGCGACCCCATGGCGGCGACGACCCATGTTGCCTTGCGTATTAGAGCCATTGAGATGGGTATAAAAACAAAGGTTGTATATGGAACAAGCGTTGTGACCGCTTCTGCTTCTTTGCTTGGGCTTCAGATATATAAATTTGGCAGGGTGGTAACGATTGTTAAGCCTATGAAAAATTATTTTCCTTTATCTCCTTATGACATGATTTTCAATAATTTTATCAATGGGTTGCACACTCTTGTTTTGCTTGATTTACAAGATAAACCAATGACTGCAAATGAAGGGATGAAAATCATGCTTGAAATGGAAAAAAGAAAGAGAAAAGGATTGATAAAAAAAGATAGCATTATAGCCGTTGTTGCACGCATTTCTTCTGATAGTGAGATAGCAAGAGCGGGATATATAAAAGATTTGATAAATGAAGACTTTGGACCACCATTGCATTCAATTGTTATTCCCAGCAATCTTCATTTTATGGAAGCAAAGGCTTTGATAAAAATAGCAGGAGCTCCTGAAGAAATATTGACTAAATTCTCGCATTAACGGTAACAATTCTTCCTTTTATGAATGCATCTTTTTCTTTATATAATAAATTGTCATTTCCATCACTGCTTCCGTCATTCACAAAGCTCATGCTATGTCCTATCTTGTTTCCTATATAATAATTCATATCCAATATCTTCCCAGCATCATCTTTTGATGCATCATTTCCATTTATATCGAGTAATCTTTTAACATTAAATCTATCATAATAGTACATTTCTATTTTTACATTATGTTCAGCAACGTTATCTGGAACATTTATAATAGGGGTGCTCCAGTTTACAGCATAATCTTTGTCTATTTCCACTTCATAGGCTTCATTTGGCAATGTTGCAATTAAATTGTTATCGACATAAACTTTTATAAAAATTTTTCCAGTTGGTTGTTTTCCAACCAAGAAATCTTTTATTCTTATATCTTCTATATATACTCTTATTCCACCATCAGCGTAAGGTAGAAAATCCTCCCCATCCAATATGCCGTCGTTGTCATCATCAGGGTCTTCATTGTCGCCTATGCCATCTCCATCGCTATCCTTCCACTCTTTTGGATTATGGGGAAATGCATCATATTTATCTGGGACGCTATCTCCATCGCTATCTTTATTTGGATTGAAAACCTGTTGATAATTTTTATATACAAATGGAGCTGAAATCACTACAATGATTATGATTATTACTAATGCAAATATTATTAGCATTTTTTTATCTCTCGAAATCATCAAGAATTAATATTCTATCACTTAAAAATTTATTCATAAAATTTAATATATAGGACGCGGAGTAAAACTGAGAGCAAATATTATGATTGCTGCAATGGCAAGAACCTTTCTTTTCTTATCAAGAGGCATAAGCTCATTTAATGCAGGAGGATGCTGAGGCCCAATGAAAAATATTATTATAAGAAGCATAAATAGCCAACCCCCTCCAAAAAATGAGAGAGAAGCAAGCAATGCAATTGCCCCAAAACTTGCATATCTATGTTTTTCTTTCAATACTGCCCTTGCCACATGCCCGCCGTCAAGCTGGCCGGCTGGCAATAAATTTATGGCTGTTACAAGCAAACCAACCCAGCCTGCAAAAGCTGTTGGATGCAAGTTTATTGTATATCCATGAGGGACATGTATCATTATGTTTGAAAGCATCAAGAAGAGAAGATTCTGCCCAAGCTGAGGAGTGCCTTTTGGGACACTGGAAATAGGAATAACAGAAGAGAGACACAAGCCAACTATCAAAACAGGTATTGCAACAATGAAGCCTGCTATTGGTCCGGCTATTCCAATATCAAGCAAAGATTTTCTATCTGGAATTGGCTCACGCATGGATATTAAAGCGCCCATCGTTCCGAGAGGCAAAACAGGATTTGGAGGAATTGGTATGAAATATGGGAGGCTGGCAGCCACGCCATGCTTTTTTGCAGCAAAATAATGCCCCATTTCATGTATTCCGAGTATGGAAAGCAATGGAAGAGAAAAGGATATAAACCCATTTAAAATTTTTGAAGGAAGAAGCATTTCACTTAGCATTTCCTTTGTGCTTCCAGATGCAAACAAAAGAGAACCAGATAAAGTGGTAGTTATAATTGTGAGGATGAGCAAAAGAATATTTATCCATAATGGTCTGCCCTTAACTTTTTTCCTATATGCAACAAATATAATATACTCGCCATTATGATATCTCAACAATGGAATAAAATTTATTTTTTGCAAATCCATCCTTAAAAAATTAAATTTTTGTTCTATTATTTGGTTTTCTTTAGGCAAATCAACATGGAATAAAAACACACCATCTTCATATTTCATATCATATACATTAAAATACTTTCCAACTTTATTACGGAGCATTTGCGTCGTTTCTTCATCTGGATATGATATCCATGTTGGCACAGCTAAAGAAGGAAAGATTAATAATAAATGTTTTGATGAAAATTATGGAATTATCAAAAATTGGAGAAAGGAAAATTGTTGAAATGATAACAAAAAAATTTGCCATTCCAATGGACGACTGTGCAATAATTGATTTTGATGGGCAATATCTCATCATAACTACAGATATGGTATATGAAAAAACACATTTTCCTGAAGGAGCAAAACCTTATCAAAAAGGATGGTATGCCATGGCTGTAAATTTAAGTGATATTGCTTCTAAAGGAGGAATTCCAATAGCATTTGATGTTGCAATTGGTATGCCAAGGGACTATGAAATGAATTTCTTAAAAGAATTAATAAATGGAATGGAAGACTGCATAAAAGAATATGGCGGAAATCTTGTAGGAGGAGATACAAAAGAAACAGATTTTTTAACAATGGCTGTAACTGCTATAGGAAAAGTTCCGAGAGATGAATTTATGCCGAGAAAAGGAACAAAAGCTGGCGACGCCGTCTATGTTACTGGGAACTTAGGAAAAGAAGCTTCTCTTTATAAAAATGATTTTGATAAATTGTTGTTAATAAAACCACGAATTAAAGAAGGAAGATTTCTTGCAAGGACGAAATATGTAACAAGTTGCATGGACATATCTGATGGTCTTGCTTCCTCACTATATCAATTAAGTAAGATAAATAATGTTGGATTTAGAATATATGAAGACATGCTTCCATTATCGGAAGAGGCACTAAAAATGGAAAAACCAATTCAATTTGCTTTATATCATGGGGGGGATTTTGAACTTTTATTTACAGTTCCAGAAGAAAAAGGGAAGAAAATAGAAAAGAGAATAGATGTTAAGAAAATAGGGTATGTTACAAAAAATAAAAAAATATTGCTCATAAAGAATGGAAAAGAATCTAAGATATGGAATAAAGGATATGAGCATTTCAAATCATGAAATGCCATTCCAAAATTTGTGCATAACCATTACAATGCCAGCGTATGCAAGCACACCAATAAAAATCATGGTATAAATCAAAAAATCTTTATTGAAATACGCAAGTGTTGCTCCTACCATTATTGAGAAAAGGCGGGCATCTCTCCCAAAGAAAGATACCCTTATGTTTGTCAAATGATAGATATAACTTGGTAGTATGGTTGCTTGAAATGCGAGAAAGAAAGAAATTACACTAATTTCTGTAAGTCCGTATGAAAAGAGCATCCCTAAGATAATTAAAAAGTCTGCAAGCCTGTCAGTTAATGCATCGAAAACTCCACCAAATTTCGTTTTCATATTTTTTATTCTTGCAATTTCTCCATCGCATCCGTCTATAATTGAACAAATTTGAGCCATTATTCCAGCAGGAATAAGGATATTCATAAAGAAAAGGATGGATGAAAAAATACCTAATAGAAAGGAAACCATGGTCATTACATTTGGAGTAAAAAAATTATATCTTGTAACAGCTTTCGTAATTTTTTTAGAAATTTTTCTATTTATATTTTTTGATATAATTCCATCCCAAGTTTTTGACAGGCTATCCTCAACTATTTTATTAGCTTCTTTCAACTCTTTCTTTGTATCAATGTCAATCCATTTCTCCTGCAATATCTTATATCCAACTTTCTTTTCCATAGAAAGTTTAGATATTACATCGGATAAGCTTATTTTTTCTTTGCTTTTCATTTTTTCAATGTAGTCAAAAATTTCATACTTGCAATAAAAAAAGCCTGTATCAAAATAATCATATTTTTGTAATCCTTTTCCGATATCTACAACTTTTTCATTTTCAACTTTTACTTTTGTTGCTTCGCTAGCGTTTATAGAAAAAGAGCTTACAAAAACAGTTGTTTCATCAAATTCATCGATTTTAAAAAATTTATTTCCATAATAATGGTCAGCCATCAATAAGAGAAAATCATCATTAATGTAACTTCTTGATAAATATAAGCTCCATCCATTTTCTCTTTCCGGCTCGTCATTATAAACTAATTTTATTTCTGGAAATTTTTTCTTTATAAACTCTTCTATTTCTTTATCATGATAAACAACGATTATATCATGTCCTTTCAATTTTCTTATAGAATGTTCTATTATTGGCATACCAAATAAATTGAGAAGGGGCTTGGGCTTTTCTGCCCCCATCCTTTTTCCGAAGCCTGCCGCCAGTATAACTGCCTTCATACTGTATTTTTAAACCAACTAACGAGTTGCTGAAATTGCTCATGTGCATTGATTATGCTGCTTTCCATCGGGCTTTTGAAGAAAAATGCCATTTCATTTATAACACCATACTTTCCTCTTTTCTTTGCAAATAGGAGAAATCTTGCAATGTCTATTACGAGTGGGGCTGCAACAATGGCATCTATTCCATCCCATACAAAATAAAATTTCATTTTTGTTCCAAGAAATCCTTTAAAATGTATGAAATCAAATGCAGTCTTATTGTCAACCAAGCTTGGAAAATATTCAATTTCTGTAATGCTATGCGGGGAATAACCCAAAATTTTCTTCAGAACACTGTCCTTTGATATAATTTTGCTTTCCTTATTGTCTCTATGGCTTAAAACTTTTCCATCAAAGTCACCTAATATATTATACCCCATCCATCCAATTACTTCCAAATTTCTATAAAGAAACATAGGCGCAAGTGTTGTTTTAACAAGCGTTTCTCCAGTTTTTCCATCATTTCCAACATGTGGCACCTTATTTTCCAATGCAAGCTTTTTTATAGCGGGCAATGAAGAACCAATGCTTGGCGTAAAGTTTCCATAGGGTATTTTATTTTTTATGGCAGCGTATGCATAAAGCATGCTCGCACTTGCAAATTCTTTTTTATTTTCATCTATCATTTCCTCAAATCCTTCTATAGAATTGTGATATTTTTCATTTAATTTAACCACTGGCTCTGTAGATGCAAGATTTATAACTACTGTATCATTATTTTTAAATTCCCTCATATCTTTTCCTATTTTTTCGACAATTTCTCTCAAGCTCAGTCCATCTTCTTCAAGAGATTTAGTTTTTCCCAGTTCTTCTATGCCTGTGCCACAAGCTAAAGCCGTTCCTTTTTTGGCATTCATTTTCTCTAAATCATGTTTCACTTCTCTCAAAATGTTTGCATCGTAATGCCTATTTTTTTCCCAATGCATATATGCAGCATGATAGAAGTTTTTATCTAAACTCCTGATTTCATGTCCTCCAAATTCAAAATTTAATTTTGCATAATCACCTATACCGCTAAATTGGGGGAGCTCTGATACGAGTCCTATAGTATCTATTAATCCCTTCTCAGTCGCCTTACCGCCAACAGCTGTTGTAGTAGCTACAATTCCATATGCTCCAATAAGCCAGAGCTTCATTTTATCACCTCAAATTTTTCCTACCAGAAGTTATGTAATAAAAAAATATATTAATTCTAATAT
>CAZYCK010000045.1:0-7067 GCA_964646055.1 uncultured Thermoplasmatales archaeon
ACGACTTAAATTTTTCGGGGGAAGATTACAACTGGAAGTTTGTTATAGCTGCTTTCCCCCACAAACCAGTTTTTAGGATTAAAAGAGACCAGGAAGTAAAAATGTATTTTATGGTAACAGATAAAAAAATCACGATATATGCATGTCAGAAGTTTTTTCCATATGATGATAGATATGGAGAAGTTGAAATTTATAATTCATCTGATGCATTAAAGGGAATAATAGATATACCATCCAATACTCTTCCAGATTCATTTCAAAAATATAAAAAATTTGAAAGAGAGAATAACAATCCGGCGTTCTGGTATGCCAAACTACATAGCTTAAGAAGCCCCGGTTCGCGGATAGGAATATGGTTAAACAAAAGCACATTTCATTATCCCACAGGCAGCTGCACACTCCTCACTCCAGATCCATCTTATTATTTCACTCCTTCCTTTAAGCATAGAAATGTTTCCATTAATATTGAAGATACTGGCTTCAATCACTATGCTGATATCGGCGTGGCAGGTGTTCCGCCGGAGTATATAGATATATATGAAAATTTATCGGCAGATTTAGGTTTAAAAAGTTTCAATAATTATGCTACATGGTCTTTCAGGGAGAAGAAAAATGATGATAATGACCCATTTCATATAAACTGGAAGGGATTTGATTTTACGGCATATGATAAAAAATATGCTCTCTTGCAGGATTTGAATATTACTCCAATACTATCCTTAGACTGGAGTCCGGATTGCTGGCTTTCGAAGAACCCCTCTTATTGGAATGAAACAGATATGCAGGAATATGCTGAGTTTTGTCTAGCAATGGTTATTCATAGTGTTGCCCCAGATTTGGAGACCCCTCCTGAGAACAGAAAACCATTTAATTTGTTGGGAATAAAAATATTTGCAGAACCTAATGATATACTTGAAGAAAATCTGAATAGGAGTGATGCTTTGAATCAATATATTAAGATACTTAAAACAGTTGGAGAAAGAATAAGAAATTACCCTGACGAAAGAGTTAGAAATGTAAAGATAGTATCTCCTGGTATTGGAACAGATGAATGGGGAGAAGAACAAAAAATTTACTGGATTTCCCGTGTATTGAAGGAAGCAGGAGAATATGTAAATATTGTTGCATGGGACCAGTATAGAAAATGGCTTCTCGAAGAACTGGATGGCTATGGAACGGATGTGAAGGAAGTAAAAGAATCAATGAAAAAACTCGGATATGATAAAGAAATTGCTATGCCAGAATTTGGAATCCACGGCGGAATCCCGACTGCGCAGGAATTTTATGGTTCAAGGTATGCTGCTCTCTATTTATTCGGTGCCATTGCTCAAAGTGTCAATGCAGGTATGAAATATCCTATCTATTTTAAGCTTGTTGACTCATTCGACAGTAGCGACCCAAGAATGAAGGGATTGATGACTTCTGATATGGAACTACCACCATATTCTGTCATACCGCCTTTTACCCGTAAACCGCAGTTTTTTGCCATGGAAGTATTAGGGAAAATATGTAAAGGTAGAATTCTAAATATTTCATATAATGCAGATCAGATGGATGCAATTTCATCATTTGATGGTAAGATATATCGTATTGGTGTTTCAAATAGGTATGAAGGAAAGAGTGATATAACCTTATACATTGGTAAAAATCTGTCAGCTAAAATATATGTTGTCGAAAATAATTCGATAGACCTGCTTTATCAAGGAATATGCAATGGAAGTATAAAGATAAACATGCCTCCGTGGAGCATATATTATATTGAATTGGGGGCACAGCAATCTGGAGCAAATCTGGAATGTCATGGCTCTCTTATCTGGAAAAATGTAAGTCCTGGCAACGATGTTGCAGGAAGTTTTGTTATCCAAAATGTTGGAACACCTAATAGTTCTCTTGATTGGGAAATTAAGGAATATCCTGATTGGGGAAAATGGATTTTTACGCCTAAAGAAGGTCATAATTTGAAAGGTGGTGAAGCAATTACTGTAAATGTAACCGTGAAGTCACCCAATGAAGAAAACCATGAGTTTAACGGATATGTTGTGGTAATTAATAGAGATAATAATAGTGATAGTTGCACAATACCTGTACTACTTACAACACCTAAAAACAAATTTTTGATACCTCCATTGATATACACATTTTTAGAAGAATTGACAGAACACTTCCCTCTTCTGAAACAATTAATAAAATTTATACAAAAAAGCAATGATGGAATCATTTATCAGTATCCAAAGTATATAGAAAGATATGGGGTAATAAAATGAATTTCATGCTTAAAAAAATGTTGGTAATGACTGCAGTTATTCTTATGTTAGGAGGCAATATAATCCTCCCCCAATTTGAAGTGTCGAGTGTTAAAGTAATTTCTTCACATGTTGAAAAATCTATAGTATATATCCTTCCATACGAGAAATGCACCAATTACTGGGCAGAAACATATGGAGATAGAATTTATTATTACGTGTATGGAAATCTTACTCAAGATAGAGAAGCAATAGAAGAAGATTTTAGAATTATTTCAACCATCTACAGCAGGGTCATAGTCGTTATTCCAGCAGAAGACACTTCCCTATATTTTAAAAACTTAGAAGTTATTAATAATGTTGCAGAAGAATTTAGCCTTGAAGTATTATATGCCATATTTCCAAATGAGAAATATGGTAGAGAGGACACATATTTAGATAAAGGAAGTAAAATGTACAATCTTGTTTTATATGATATGAACTATCTCACTAATTTAAATGCTACATACAAAGTTGCAATATGGTATGGATGGACGTATAGATGTAACTCCTCTGATATTGTCAATTTCTATAACTCCTTACCAGAAAATTTGAAGGATAGATATGCAGTATGGCTCGATGAAGAATATGTTGAAAGAGTCAAAGATGTTTATGACTATGGATTGTCCAGAAATGTTTTATTCATAACTGAAGCATATGATAAGGAAGAGGTGGCATCATATTCCGTTCTTTATTCAAATCAGATGCTTGTAACAGGATATGAAGGTGCAAAATCACTGGAAGAATGGAAGATTAACATAGAGAATCTCCTTTCTGTTTGCAGAACAAATGACGTAGGAATATGGATATTCTATGATATTGGGGATGGCGCCGACGAGGAATATGCAGCATTTATTAACGGCAGTTTAACAGATTTTAATTTTGGTTTTAACATGTCTTTACAGAAAGGATTTTCTTATGCTGCGTGGTGGAATGATACCTTTCTGTCAGAAAAATCTGATGCATCCCTTGAAAATTTAAAAGACACTGGTACAGAATGGGTTTCTTTGGTAACTACATGGTATCAAAATGATGAGCATTCTGTGGATATAGAGCCAGATAAAGATGCAACACCCACTGATGAATCAATTATCCATGCTATCAATACCATTCATTCTCTCGGAATGAAAGTCATGCTCAAGCCACATGTTGATTTATATAACGGAGAATGGAGAGGTGAAATACAATTTGATGACGAGCATCATTGGCAAGAATGGTTTAAAAGCTATAAAAATTTTATATGCCATTATGCACGGCTGGCGGAGCAACAGGGCGTGGAACAATTCTGTATAGGTTGTGAATTGGTGAAAACAACAACAAGAGAAGAGTGGTTTGATGTAATAAAAGATGTAAGAAAAAATTATTCAGGTATAATAACATATGCTGCTGACTGGTCAAATTATTATAATGTTACATTCTGGAATTATCTTGATTTTGTGGGCATAGATGCATATTTTGAATTAACAGATAAGAATAATCCCACACTGGAAGAACTCATGAAAGCATGGAAAAAATGGAAACCAGGTATAGAAGAAATACACAATCTGACAGGTAAGCCAATTGTCTTTACGGAGATAGGTTATAGGAGTATTGATGGATGTAACCGAGACCCATGGAATTGGCAAAGGCATGGCAAAATAGATTTAAACGAACAAAGGGACTGTTATGAAGCAGCATTCAAAATGTTTTATAATGAGCCATGGTTTTATGGTTTCTACTGGTGGATGTGGTGGCCAGATCCAAGCATAGGCGGTGCAAATGATGATAGCTACACTCCTTACAAAAAACCAGCCGAAGATATCATTAAATTTTATTACAAAAACATCTCTATTTATGTAAGAATAGAAAAACCAAAGGAAGGATATATATATCTTTTTGACAGGGAAATAATGACCATAGGTGGCAACAGGACCATACTCATCGGTGCCATAACTGTAGAAGCAGAAACAAATGGAAATAAAGTTGAATTTTACATAGATGATGAATTAAAATATGTGGACAGCGAGGCGCCTTTCTCTTGGCAATGGAATGAGTTTGCTGTTGGCATGCACGAAATAATGGTAAAGGCATATAATAATGGGGCAATTGCAAATGATAGAATAAAGGCAATGGTTTTTATGGCATATATATAATCGTAAATTGTAAATAGTGAAAAGGAAATAAATTTGATGAAAGCAACATGGAAAGGTAACATAAGCATTGGGCTTGTTTCCATTCCTATAAAAATCTATCCATCTGCAAAGACAAAAAAATTGCCATTTAGAATGCTATGTAAAAAGCATTCCCTACCAATTCATTATAAAATGATATGCGAGAATGGAGAAGAATTGAGCAGAGATGAGATAACAACAGGAATAGAGTTTGAAAAAAATAACTATTTTATTCTTGATCCTGAAGAAATAAAAAAACTAAAGCCAAAAAAGACAGAAAATCTTGAAATAAGCGAATTTGTTGATATAAATGAGATAAAGCCCATATATTATGAAAAAAATTATTATATAGCACCTGAAAAAAAGAAAGACAGGGCATATTTTTTAATAAAGGAGCTTATGGAAGAAATGAAAAAAGCAGCAATTGGAAAAATTGTAATAAAGAATAGGGAATATTTATGTGCCATCCAGCCGTTCGGCGGCGCCCTGCTTCTATCAATTCTTCATTATTATGATGAAATAAATGACATTGGCAAAATAGAAAATCTTGATGAGAAGCCAGACATTGGAGAGAAAGAGAGAGAACTTGGGAGAATGATGATAGAAAAATATTCAAGCAAAAAATTTGATTTAAGCAAGTATAGAGATACATTTATGGATGAATTAAAAGAATTGATAAAGAAGAAAATAGAAGGTAAAGAGATTGTTGTTGAGGAAAAAAGTAAAGAAACAAATCTCATGGAAGCCCTTAAAGCAACAATAGGAAAATGAAATACAAGCCGATGCTTGCTGTTAAAGGAAATGAAAGCATTCTATTTAGTAATGAATATATATTTGAACCAAAAATGGATGGAACGAGGTGTATAGCAGAAATTGGAAAAGAAATAAATCTTTTCAATAGAAGAGGAAAAAATATAACAAAAAGGTATCCTGAAATTGCGGAAGAATTAAAAAAATTTGACAATTGTGTTGTTGATGGAGAAATAATATGCTATAATAATGGTAAGCCAGATTTTTATAGACTGCAACAAAGAGAACATATTGAAAATGATTTTATGATTGAAATAAGAGCAAAATTGATGCCAGCTACTTATGTAATTTTTGATGTATTAGAAAAAAATGGAAAGAAATTGATAAATATTCCATTAATTGAGAGGAAAAAAATTTTAAAGGATTTAGTAAAAGAAGGTGAGCATATTCAACTAATATTTTATACATATGATGGAAAAAAATTATGGGATGAAATAAAAAAATTTGGCATCGAGGGAGTTATGGCAAAAAATAGGAAAAGCTTGTATTATCCAGGAGAAAGAAGAAAAGAATGGGTCAAAATAAAAAATTTGCATAGCATTGATGTTGTTATTGTCGGTTACACATCTGAAAAAAGAGGCATAAGTGCTATGGGAATGGGATTATATAAGAATGGGGCATTGATATACATTGGTAAAGTTGGAACGGGTTTTGATAATAAAATGATTGAAATGATTCAAAAAAAATTGATAAAGATTGATAAACCAAGTGTTAAAAATTATAAGGCAATAGAAAAAATGATATGGACAAAGCCCAATTTGGTAGCAGAAGTGGAGTATCTCGAAGTTACAGAAGAAAATGAATTACGAAGCCCTTCTTTTAAAAGGTTTAGAAATGATAAATTGCCAGAAGAATGTAAATTTGAACAATTAAAATAAAATTTAACTGCATTAAATATTTCTTTAGGTAGCATTTATTTAGACAGAATTTTTTAATTTTGATGCTTGAATATTCATTCCTCGAAAGAATAAACGAAAGAGCGAAGAATTACATAATGCCAATAGAAACACCTGTGGATGAAGCTGTTTATAAGCCAAAAAGTTTTTTTTCCATTTCAAATAAAGAAGCAGATGAATATAAACTTAAAGCAATAAAATATTCTTTCAAGCATCATTACGAGAACAATGCATTTTATCATAAATTGTGCAGAGAAAAGGACGTTAATCCAGATGACATAAAAACAATAGATGATTTTAAAAAAATCCCATTGATACCTCACGAATTTTTTAAAGATTATCCTTCTGGAAGGGAATTTGCAGTATGGCTTGCAAATATAATGAGTATAAAATTACCAGAAGTTGTGATAAAAGGAAAAAATCCAACTTATGACGAGGTTATAGAAGCGTTTAAAGATGCAGGAATAGTTGTTGCATATAGTAGTGGAACAACAGGAAAATTTACATTTATTCCAAGAGATGAGAAAAGCTACAAAATGACTGAATATTCCATCGCAAAAAGTGCAATTGATATGTTACAACACTGGTGGGATTATGATGCCTATGCATATCTTTTATTTCCTGACCCTAGAACAACAAATATATTTGTTGGAAAAGTTACAGCAATTCTTTTTGATATGGTTAAAGATACAAAAGTTGCGATAGAGACGCAGATTACTACAGATTTATTGAGAATTTCAATGGGTGTTGTAAAAAATTTCAAAGAAAAGATGATGAGCAAATTTATACGCTCTGCAATGAAAAGAATGAATGAAAAAATGGTTGATAAGATAATAAAATGGGCCGATGAAAGAAGCAAGAATAATGACAGAATATTTTTTGCTGGTGCCCCTTTTATACTTGATATGGTGATGGAAAGGATGGAAAAA
>CAZYCK010000046.1:0-6999 GCA_964646055.1 uncultured Thermoplasmatales archaeon
AAATATGCATCCTAAATAGACAGAATGTTTCTCACCCAATTTCATCGGCAATGTTATCCTCTTTAAAGTATCTCCTTTTATGTTCCTTATATCCATTAATATTGCTGAAGACAAAATTATTTATTATTCCTTTTATTCTCTCAATATGCAGGCTGTCATATTAGCAGGTGGCTACGGCACACGCTTGGCTCCATTAACTTATACAAGAGCAAAACCAATGTTGCCTTTATTAAATAAACCTATGATTAATTATTTAATAGAAACTTTGCCTAAAGGAACTGAAATAATAGTTGCTGCAAATTATAGAAAAGAACAACTGGAAGATTACTTTAAGGAAAATGATATAAATGCCATTGTGAATGAAGAGAAAAAACCTTTGGGGACGGGCGGCGCCGTCAAAAACGCCGAGAAATATATTGATGGGCCATTTTTAGTTTTAAACAGCGATATAATTTCATCTCTTAATATAAGGAAATTTATTCAATATCATAAGGAAAAGAAGGCAAAGGTTACAATCTCGTTATGGCCTGTAAAAAATGTTGAAGAATTTGGCGTTGTTGCCATAAAACATGGAAGAATAACGAGATTTGTTGAAAAGCCTGCCCGCCATGAAGCGCCAAGCAATTTGATAAACGCTGGGGCTTATTGCATGGAGCAGGATATTTTGGATTACATTGAATCAGAAAAATTTGTTTCTATGGAAATGGAAATTTTTCCAAAAGTGATTGAAGATGGCTTGCCATTTTATGGATTTTCATTTGATGGATTTTGGATAGATGTTGGCAGGAGGGAAAGTTATATAGAAGCAAATAAATCTCTTTTGAGGAGGAGAAATTTAAATAATTTGTTTGGAAAGAATTGCAATGTTGAAGGAATTGTTAAAGAAAGCAGTGTTGGAAATGAATGCAAGATAGGAAAAAATTCTCTGATAAAATCAAGTATAATTTATGATAATGTTGAAATTGGCAGCAATGCTGAAATACAGAATTCAATAATTGGTAGCAAGGTTAAAATTGGTAACAATGCCATCTTAAAAAATGTGATTGTTGGCGATGGCGAAATTATTGAAAAAAAAGCAGTCATTGAAAATATAAAAATATGGAACAAGCCAATGCCAAGAGGATATCCAAAAAAACAGATTGGAAATGTCGTAAAGAGATAGCCTATTTATAGATGCTTTTTCTATGCCCAATTCTCAAAATTATAATATTTTCTCCGTCTATATCAAATATTATCCTATAATCTCCTATTTTAAACCTATACATTCCAATTTCTTGGCTTATTAGCTTTCTTGCATGCTTAAACGGATTTTCTGCATATTCTTTTAACTTCTTGGCTATTCTAATTTGTGTTTCCTTATTTATTTTTTCCAAATCTTTTAATGCTCTATTGGTAAAAACTATTCTATACATCAAACAACTCCTCAAGATGCTTTATTTTTCCTTCTTTATAATCTTTTCTTGCCTCCTCCACTGACTTTAAAAATTCCTTACTTGAAAGAGCCATTAAATCTTCTATCAAATCTTCTGCAACTTCTCTTACACTTTCCTTTATCAATGACTTTAATTCTTCTTCGTTCATTTCTTTCAATTTCATAGATTTAAAATATTCATCTATATATAAAAGTGAGGTTGCTTTTAGTTCATTATAGCAAGCAAAGAGATAAAAGTTTATATTCCATTTTATTTTCCTTTATGCATCGTTTATTTGGAACAAATGGAGTTAGAGGTGTTGTTAATGAAAGCATGACACCAGAACTTGCTCTAAGATTAGGAAAAGCCATAGGAAGCTATTTTGAAGGGAACATTGTTATTGCAACAGATACGAGAACAGCAAATGAAATGTTGAAAGATGCTGTAATATCAGGAATAATTTCAACAGGAAACAATGTTTTTGATGCTGGAATAGCACCTTCGCCAGCTTTACAATATTACGTTAAAAATAGTGAAGCCAATGCTGGTATCATAATAACAGCTTCTCATAACCCAGCCAATTATGATGGAATAAAAGTTATAGATGAAGATGGAACGGAATTGGAGAGAAGCAAGGAAGAAAAAATAGAAAAATTTTATTTTAATGAAAAATTTAAGAAAGCGGCATGGAACGAAATTGGAAAAGTTTATGATATTTCCATTCTTGACTTTTATATAGAAGGGATTCTTGATTTGATTAATATAGATGCAATAAAAGAAAAAGAATTCAAAGTTGTTGTTGATTGTGGAAACGGAGCAGGCAGTTATACCATGCCCTATTTGCTTGGAGAAGTTGCAAAAGTTGTGAGCATAAATTGCAATCCAGATGGAAAATTTTCTGCTCGTCCGCCTGAGCCTACGCCAGCCAACCTGCGGGATTTAATTTCTTTTATAAAAAATGCTGGAGCTGATGTTGGTATAGCTTATGATGGAGATGCAGATAGAGCAATTTTTGTTGATGAGAAAGGCAACTATATTTATGGAGACAAAACACTTGCAATTTTATCTGGATATAAAGTTGAGAAGAAAAAGGGCATTGTTGTAACACCAGTTTCAACTTCAAGTTGTGTCGAAGATTATGTCAAAACAAAAGGAGGAAAAGTTGTATATACAAAAGTTGGAGCTCCAATTGTTGCAAGAAAAATGAAGGAATTGAATGCAATTTTTGGAGGAGAAGAGAATGGTGGATTAATATTCCCAGAGCACCAATATTGCAGGGATGCAGGAATGTCAAGTGTTGCTATGCTTGAATTAATGGTAGCTAAAGAAAAAAAATTATCAGAGTTAGTTAAAGAAGTTCCAGATTACAGTCTTGTAAAAACAAAATTAAAGGTTGAAAAAAAAGAAGAATTGATGGAAAAAATAAAAAAAGAAATTAAAGAAAATGTTGATTTAACTGATGGAATAAAAATATTTCTCGATGATGCATGGGTCTTAATACGTCCTTCTGGGACTGAACCAATAATAAGAATATATGCTGAAGCAAAAAATGAAACAAGAGCAAAACAGCTTGCTGAAAAATATAAAAATTTTTTAAAAGATTTAAAGTAATGCATCAAATTTATAAAATGAATTCACTTATTAAAATATGATAAGGAAACCGGCGGCTGCGGGCACTTTTTATCCTTCTGATAAAAAAAGTTTAATTGAAGAAATAGAAAGAAGCTTTATTAAAGGTGTTGGAAGAATCCCAGAAGTTAGAAAAGGAAGAGGGAAAATAAAAGGTATTGTTGTTCCTCATGCTGGATATATTTATTCAGGCTATGTTGCTGCATATTCATATAATGAAATTGCAAAAGAATTTCCTAGCAAGTTTATAATAATTGGTCCAAATCATACAGGATATGGTTCTCCAGTTGCAATAATGACAGAAGGAGAATGGGAAACCCCTCTCGGAAGAGTAAAAATTTCTGAAGATTCAAAAAATTATTTTAGAGGAATAATAGATAGTGATGAGCTTGCCCATAAATATGAGCATTCAATAGAAGTCCAGCTTCCATTTCTTCAATATTTAAATTCAGATTTTGAATTCACTCCAATTTGCCTGGGTATGCAGGATTATGAGACGGCAATTGAAGTTGGAGAGATAATAGCAGATGCAGAAGATGCAATAATAATCGCAAGTACTGACTTTTCTCATGTGAGCTTTTCTAAATTTCCATCAAGGGATGACATAAAAAGGGATGTTGAAGATAGAGACAAGTTAGCAATAAAAAAAATATTGGACATGGATGAAAAAGGACTTATTGAATTAGTGGAGGAAAAAAATATAACAATGTGCGGCTATGGAGGCGTGGCGGCGATGCTTCATGCTGCAAAAATTAGGGGAGCAAAAAAGGCAAGGCTATTAAAATATGCCACATCTTATGATGTTCAACCTGGCACTTATTGTGTTGGATATGCTGCTATCGTTGTAGAATAAAGAATAAGTAGCTTGTGCGAAAATTTATTTTATGCCATGTTTATTGCTTCAATGCTTCTTGTATTTTTTTCTGCAAATCATCAAGCTTTTCTTTAAGCCTGCTTTCCTGATTCTCTAAAGATTTTTTTCTTACACCCAATGTTTCTTTTTCTTCCTCTAATTCTTTTAAAATTTCTTCTTTTTTTGCCTTTATAATTAAATTACCGACACTTTTAAAAATTGGAATAGAATCTTCTGCTTTACCTATTTCTTCAAGTGCATTCTGATTTTCTCTTAATTTAACATCTATTTGCAATCTTTGTTGAACAACCATTTCATATTGTTGTTGCAATTGTTGTAATTGCTGCAGTTGATTCTGAACCTGTGGAGGTAAGTCCTCAAATCTTACAGCCATGAAAGGATATATTGCATTATTATTAAATCTTTGCATTTCTTGATAAATTTATTTTATTAGAAAGTTATTTTATATTTGATATAATATCTTTGAGAATGAAAATTGATGAAATTGATGTGGATGAAAGAATAAAAGAAATTCTTAAGGCGGAGGGCATAAAAGAACTTTATCCTTCTCAAGCAGAAGCAATACCTTATGCATTGATTGGCGAGAACATTGTCGTTGCCATTCCGACGGCGGCTGGAAAAAGTTTGATAGCTTATTTAACAATTTTACAGGCTGCTTTAAAAGGATATAAAAGTTTGTATGTTGTTCCTTTAAGAGCTTTAGCAAAAGAAAAATATGAAGATTTGCTGAAATTCAAAAAATTAGGGATAAAGGTTGGTATTTCTACTGGAGATTTAACTGAAAAAGGCAGCTATTTAGGAAAATATGATATTGTTGTATGCACGAGTGAGAAAGCAGATTCATTGCTCCGCCACAAGGCGGGATGGCTTTATGATATTAAAATATTAGTTGCTGATGAAATTCATCTGCTTAATGATGTTTCTCGAGGACCAACCATAGAGGTGATAATTTCAAGATTTCGTTTAATGCAGGGCATTCAAATTATAGGTTTGTCTGCAACAATAAAAAATGCTTATGAAATTGCAAAATGGCTTGATGCTCGTTTAGTGCAATCAGAATGGCGTCCTGTTCCACTCAAAGAAGGCATTTTATTTGGAAGGAAAATTTACTTTTCAGATGGAGGCATTGATGAATTAAAAAATTCTAAAATGGAAGGAATTGTTGAAGATGTAATTTCAAATAATGGGCAGGCATTGATATTCGTAAATACACGCAGGTCGGCTCAGGCATGGGCAGAAAAATTGCGTGGCGTGGTATCAAAATTTTTGGATGAAAATGAAAAAAACAAGCTAAAAATAGCAGCCACAAATCTTGTTGAGGAAGAGAACAACATAGTTTCAAAAAAGTTGGCTGAATGCATTTCCAATGGCATAGCATTTCATCATGCTGGATTAAGTTCCATTCAAAGAGAAACAATAGAAAAAAATTTTAAAAAAGGGCTTATAAAAACAATTGTGGCGACGCCGACGCTGGCGGCTGGTGTCAATCTTCCAGCAAGGCGGGTAATAATAAAAAATTTGTGGCGTTATTCAGATACTCAGGGATATATGATGCCAATACCTGTGATGGAAATAAAGCAGATGATGGGAAGAGCTGGAAGGCCTGGCTATGATGAATATGGAGAAGCAATTTTGATTGCGAGGAATAAAATTGAAAAGGAAAGGATATGGAATGATTATATAATGGCTGACGTTGAGCCAATCTATTCAAAACTTTCTTCAGAGCCTGCCCTCAGAATGCATTTACTTGCAATAATATCAACAGATTTTGCAACATCATGGGATGAGATTCTGCAATTCATGAAAAAAACATTTTATGTTCATCAACTTGGAATGCTTCCAGAAGAGAAAATATGGGAAATCATAGATTTTTTGGAAAGGAATGAATTTATTGAGAGCATTGGAGAGAGATGGAGAGCAACATTATTTGGAAGGTTAACGACAAATCTTTATCTTGATCCATTAACAGCATTGAAAATGAAAGAAGCATTGAAAAACAAGAAAGTAGGTAGCAATTTTTCTTATTTGCATGTTATTTCATCAACACCAGATATAAGATGCTTATATACAAGCCATAAAGATGAATGGATTGAAGATAAAATTAAAAACGAGGAATTTTTACTTCCTGTTCCATCATATTATGAGCCAGACTATGAATTTTTTTTATCTCAAGTTAAAACGGCATGCTTACTCCAAGATTGGATAAATGAGAAAAAAGATGATGAAATGATTTTAAAATATAACATTGGACCTGGTGATATACATGCTAAGGTTGAAACAGCGGAATGGCTCCTGCATGCAATGCAGGAATTGGCAAGATTATTTAACTTTAAGGCTGTTCCAAAACTTTCTAAATTAAGGTTGCGTGTAAAATATGGGTGCAAGGAAGAATTGCTTAATCTTACACAACTTAAAGGAATTGGAAGGGTTAGAGCAAGACAATTGTATAAACATGGATTTAAGAGCATATCAATTTTAAGAAAAGCAAGCATTGAAACACTTGCTTCAATCCCATCAATTGGAAAAAAAGTGGCTGAAAATATAAAAAGGCAGATTGGAAATGAATGAAATTATTATAATAGGGGCAAAAGGAAGCATAAATGTTGAATCAATTCTAAAAAAATTGCACAATTTTTGCTCTCCATGCCAGATTTTTGATGCTACTGTTATATGTGGGAAAGAGCATATAATATCAGCATACAAACATGCAAAAAGAGCATTTATGCAGGGAAAAAATATATCCAATAGTTTGGAAATAGAAATTTTGTTATATGTAGCTGCTAAAAGACAGATAAATGATGCAATTGAATTTGCAGGAGCAAAAAATAATGGTAAATATGTTTTTCTTTTCATTGGAAAAAGTGAGAAGGAAACAAAGAAATTTATAAAAAATATGGAATTGAAAGTAGACAACAACTTGCTAAAGCCAACAATAAAAAAATTAAAAAAGTTTGGAATAACTGAGAAAGAATTAAAAACAGTTGATAAATCTATGCGTAGTGATTTAGTGCTTGAAAAAGTTGCAATGCTTGATTTAATAAAATAGCCCGGATGGGGTAGTATGGATATCCTCGGGGCCTGCGG
>CAZYCK010000047.1:0-6957 GCA_964646055.1 uncultured Thermoplasmatales archaeon
TGCATAAGGAAATGAAAACATGTGCGAGAAATGCAATTGAAAGAGCAGAAGAAATTCTGCATGATGAAGGAATAAATAATATAAAAAGTAGTGTTATTGAAGGATTGCCTTCTAAAAAAATAATAAAATATGCAAAAAAACATGATGTTGACCTAATAGCAATGCGTGTTTATAGCAGAAGCAATACAGTATCAGCTCAAAGAATTGGCTCAACCTTAAGAAATGTTTTAATAAAATCTCCGATACCTGTCCTAACACTTGCCAAAGAATGTAAAAAATTGCCAATAAAAAAAATTCTTTTACCTACAGATGGAACAAAAGTTTCAGAAAGAGCAAAAAATTATGCAATTGTTTTTGCATCTTCTTATAAAACTGAACTTGAAGTCTTACATGTTGCTCAAGGAGAAAAGGGCATGGATGTACTGAATAATGCTGAATGGAAGGCATCCTTTTTGAAACTTGAGGTTAAAAAATCCCTTGAACATGGAGATGTGGAAGAAAAAATTCTTGAGCATGCAAAGGAAAATGATTTAATTATCATGGGATTAGGAAAAAAAATTTTTTTATGGCATATTATAGGACATATAGCCCGTGCTATCATAACTCATTCTCTTATCCCAGTCATATTAGTTCATTCATATAAAAAAAGGTGAGAATAACGGATTTACCACAAATAATAACGCTCATAATATTCACCGCAAGTTACATTCTGATTTTTAGCGGAAAATTTGAACGAACCACTGCTGCTCTACTTGGCATGTTTGTGATGGTCTCATTTGGTTATATTTTTGGTTTCATGGATTTTGAATCTGTATTGAAGCATGAAAACTGGGAAGTTATTCTTTTACTGCTTGGCATGATGACTTACGTTGGCTTAATGGCAAAAACAGGCTTTTTTAAATACCTTGGAATTAAAGCTATTAAATTATCTAAAGGAAAAACGTGGCTTGTATTTGTTTATCTTTCTTTAATAACAACCTTCATTTCAATGATTATAGATAATGTTACAACAATATTGCTTATAGCTCCTCTAACTGTCGAGGTCGCAGAAATGTTGGAGATAAATCCTATACCTGTCTTATTAGGAGAAGCAATTCTTTCAAATGTCGGCGGCGTCGCCACGATGATTGGAGACCCACCAAATATAATGATTGGAATAGCTTCAAATTTTACATTCAATGATTTCATCGAACATTTATTTATTCCAGTTATAGCATCTTTATTGATATCGATTTTGATTGCAAGAATTGTTTATAAAAAGTGGGTAAAAAAGAAAGGAGAAAATGTTGAAAAACTGATGAAAATGAATGAAAGGAGATATATAAAAGATGAGAAGAGAATGAGATATTTTTTATACATATTATTTGGAATGATATTTTTCTTTGCGACGGAAAGCTATACTGGTATAGCTCCTGCCTTTGTTGCTTTAGCAGGTGGAACGGTAGCATTGCTAATTTCAATGGAAGAGCCAAAAGAAGCTTTCAAAGCTGTTGAATGGCCTACATTGGTTTTTTTTATTGCATTGTTTGCCCTTGTCGGCGGTTTGCAGGAAACTGGCCTGCTCGAGGGCCTTGCAAAATGGCTTTCCAGCTTATCTGGAAATGTTATAATAATGGCAATAATTATTTTATGGATTTCTGGATTGTCTTCTTCATTTGTTGATAATATACCTGTAACGGCTGCATTCATTCCTGTTATTTCTGCAATGGCTGTTACATATAACTCTGATTTATTATGGTGGGCCCTGGCAATGGGTGTAGGCATGGGAGGAAATGCAACACCAATTGGCTCTTCTGCAGGCGTTATAACACTTTCTCTTTCAAAAAGATATGGGCATGAAATAAGCACTAAAGATTGGGTCAAATTCGGAACTTTGGTGGCTGTAGCAAGTATGGCTGTTTGCACGGCATTTCTTTTCATAATGGCATAACATCCAAATATTCATTCTCAATTATCATTATGCTTAAAATAGGTGTTCTTGCCTCGGGCAGAGGAACAAATCTACAGGCTATAATAGATGCATGCAAAAACGGTTTGATAAATGGCACTGTTAAATTGGTTATAAGTGATAATAAAGATGCTTTTGCTTTGGAAAGAGCGAGAAATAGTGGAATAGAAGCAATTTATGTTGGCGCCGAAAACAAAAAAAAACATGAAGAAAGGATTGACAAAATTTTAAGAAATGGTGGCATAGAGCTCGTCGTCGGCGCAGGCTATATGCGGTTGCTTTCGCCATGGTTCATAAAAAGATGGTATGGTAAGCTTATTAACATTCATCCTGCTTTATTGCCTTCTTTTAAAGGAATAGATGCCCAGGGGCAGGCGTTAAATTATGGGGTAAAGATAACAGGATGCACAACCCATTTTATGGATGAAAAACCAGATCATGGGCCAATAATTCTCCAAGCTGCCGTTAGAGTTAAAGGGAATGATACAAGGGAAAGCCTTGCAGAAAGAATACTGAAAGCAGAGCATCAGTTGCTGACAAGAAGCATAGATTTATTTGAAAAGCGCCGCCTTATAATTGAAGGAAGGAAAGTGAAAATTTTGCCGGGTGATTCATGGCTGAATAAACATAGCTATCCAGATGTTTTCTATTCTGAAGGATATTAATATGTGGATTGATAAATGCAATGGTGAAATAAGACTTGATTTAAAAAGAATGAACGAATTTTCCAAAAATTTTAAGCAAAGATACAAAGTTATACATGTTGGAGGGACAAATGGAAAGGGCTCTGTCTGCAATTTTATATCAAATGTATTGATGAGAAAATATAATGTTGGTTTATATACTTCTCCACATCTTCAAAAAGTTAATGAAAGAATAAGCATAAATGGAAAAGAAATAAGCGATATGGAAATAAAAAAATATGAATATCTTTGTAAATACAATTTCACATATTTTGAAGCATTGACGGCAGTAGCATTAAAATATTTTGGAGAAAGAAATGTTGATTATGCTGTAATAGAGGTCGGCTTGGGCGGAAGATTTGATGCAACAAATATTGTAGAGCCAATGCTTACAATAATAACAAATGTTGCCGTTGAGCATACTCAATGGCTTGGAAAAAGTATAGAAAAGATATCAATGGAAAAAGCGGGGATAATAAAAAACGCTCCTGTTGTAACTTCATGCAGAGGAAATGCTTTAAATATTATAAAAAAAATTGCAGAAAAAAAAGGAGCAAGGCTATATGCAATTGATAAAGATTTCAAATGGCATCGCCATGGAAAAAAATTTTTTGTTGAAGCAGATGAGAAATATGTTGTTGAGCCAATAATGAATGCATTATATCAAGGAGATAACATTGCAGTCGCCATAAAATCTATGGAATTGATTGGAATTGATAGAGATGATATAATAAATGGAATTGAAAAAACATTTGTTCCAGTAAGAATGGAAAGGATTGGAAAATTTTTGATAGATGGAGCACATAATCCAGATGGGATAAAGGCATTTTCTAAATCAATGGAAGAATTTGATTACAATGATGCAATAATAATATTTGGTGTGATGAAGGATAAAGATGTTGAAAAAATGATGAAATTTTTGCCAGATGCAAAAGTTGTTATAGCAACATCTATAAATAATGAAAGAGCAATGCAACCAGAAAAAATTTTTGAGATATGCAATAAAAAATGCAATTGCATAAAATCAAAAAATGTTGAAGATGCCATAAACATTGCAATGAAAAATTATAATAAAAATGATATCATCGCCATAGTTGGCTCACTTTATTTAGCTGGAGAGGCAAGAAAAATAATAAATAATGGGATTTATAAAAAATGATGAAAGTTTACATGGAAGTATATGGATGCGCCGCCAATCAAGGAGATGCTTCGATAATGCAGGGTATATTAATGGAAAAGGGGTATGAAATGGTAGAAAACATTGAAGAAGCAGATTTGCTCATACTTACGACATGCATTGTTGTAGATACAACACAGCAGAGGATGATTTCAAGACTGAAAAAGTTTAAGGAAACAGGAAAGAAAATAATTGTTGCAGGATGTATGGCTTCCGCCATGCCTGATTTGATAAGAAAAATTGATAAAAATGCAAAAATTTTACCCCCTCGTTATATTCATCATATTGCAGACATTATAGAAGGAAAAAATGGATTTTTTGATAAGCCAAAGATAAATTTACCTCGAAAGATTGATATAAAACTGAATATGCCAATCTCAGAAGGCTGTTTATATAATTGCTCTTATTGTATAACAAAAATTGCAAGAGGAAAGCTTAAATCATTTTCTTTGAGCGGGCTTGTTGAGGATGCAAAAAATGCAATAAAAAAAGGATGTAAGGAGATAAGGCTTACAGCTCAAGATACAGCAAGTTATGGTAGAGATATTAAAAAAAGTCTGCCCCAATTAATAAATGAAATTGCTTCAATAGATGAAAATTTTAGGATAAGAATTGGAATGATGCATCCTTTATCTGCATACCGCATATTGGATGATTTGATTGAATCATATAAGAATGCCAAGGTGTATAAATTTTTGCATCTTCCTTTGCAATCTGCATCAAGCAATGTTTTAAAGGCAATGAAACGTGGATATGATTTTGACTTGTTTAAAAGCATTGTAAACGAATTTAGAAAAAATTTTAGTCATTCTACGTTTGCCACAGATTTTATTGTTGCTTTTCCAAATGAAAGTGATGGCGACTTTCAGCAAAGCATAGAGGCATTAAAAGAATTAAGACCAGATATAACAAATATAACCCGCTTTTCCCCCCGCCCCTACACGCCGGCATGGAAAATGAGGCGATTACCAACTCAAATCGCTAAGCAACGTTCAAGAATAATGACAAAACTCGCAATGGAGGTATCATATAACAGTAATAAAAAGCTTGTAGGAAGAACGTTTGAAACTCTTCTTTTAGAAAAAAGGGGCGAATGGATAGTTGGTAAAACAAATGGCTACAGAAGCGTATATGCGAAAGAAGGGGAAATAGGAAAATTTGAAAAGATGAAAATAACGGGTGCAAAGCTTACGCATCTGGAAGGAGAAGTAGAAGGGAAATAATCACCATTCTGTTATAAAGAGGAAAGCAACAAAGCAATTCAAAAATAACCTTTATATAATCCATTTATATTGCCTTTTAGCATTATGCCATCACAAGAAATGATTGAAGTGGTAAAAAAAGCATTGGATGAAAGCAAAAATAAAAAAAGAAAATTCACTCAGTCCATAGATATGGTTATAAATCTTAAAGATGTTGATTTGAGTAAGCCAGATAATAGAATTGATGAAGAGATAGAATTGCCGAAAGGAAGGGGCAGGGAAGCAAAAGTAGGCGTATTTGCAAGCGGCGAGATGGCGGCGCGTGCCAAAGATGTGGCTGATATGGTTGTAATGCCTGAGGAGATAAAGGGGCTTGCTGAAGATAAGAAAAAGGCGAAGGAAATAGCCAATGAGTATGATTTTTTTGTTGCTGAAGCTCCTTTAATGCCATCAATAGGTAAAGCTTTAGGTAGGGTGTTTGCTCCTCGAGGTAAGATGCCGAAGCCTGTTGCCCCAAATGCTGATATTGAATCAATCATTAAAAAGCTTAAGAGGAGCGTTAGAATTCGTTCAAAAGATAAACCAACTTTTCATTGCCTGGTCGGGAGAGAAGATATGAAAGTTGAAGAAATAGCAGAAAATGTTGAAGCAGTTTTAACAAGAGTGGAAGAAAAACTTGAAAGAGGGAGAACAAACATAAAATCTGCTTATATTAAGACAACGATGGGTTCTGCAACAAGGGTGATTTAATGCCTGCTGAATGGAAATTTAAAGAAGTGGAAAATTTAAAAAAAGTCATAACAACACATCCTGTAATTGGTATAGTTGGTATAGGAGGCATTCCAGCATCTCAGATGCAGGAAATGAGAAAAGTAATAAAAGATAAATTTTTTCTAAGAGTTTCAAAAAAATCATTGATTGGTCTTGCTCTTGAAGATGGAACAAAAGGGCTAAAGAACTATATGGAGGGAGAAGTTGCAATAATAGCAAGCAAACAAAATCCATTCAAAGTTTTTAGAGAAATACAGCAGATGAAAATGAAAACTGCTGCAAGAGGAGGAGAAATTGCTCCTGAAGATATAATAATAAAGAAAGGAGATACTCCTTTTAAGCCAGGTCCAATAGTTGGAGAGTTGCAAAAAGTGGGAATACCTGCTTCAATAAGAGGAGGAAAAGTTGTAATAGACAAAACGATAACGATTGTTAAAAAAGGGGAAAAAATTTCAAAGGAAGTTGCAAATGCGTTGGCAAGGTTGGATATTCGCCCAATAGAAATTGGGCTTGATGTATTTGCAATATTTGAAGATGGCGTAATTTACACGCCAAGCGTTCTTAATGTTGATGTTGATAAAATATTGAGTGATATGCAGATTGCTGCAAGTAAAGCAATGATGCTTTCAATTGAAATAGGATATCCAACAAAAGATACAATAGAAGCAATAATTCAAAAAGCATATAGAAATGCTTATATTCTTGCTTTGGAGTTAGATGTATATACAAAACAAACGATAGAAGAATTTATAAGGAAAGCCTATTTACAGGCTAAAGAATTGAAAAATAAAATAGGAGGTTGAAAAAATGGAATATGTATATGGTGCAATGCTCCTTCATGCTGCCAAAAAAGAAATAAATGAAGAGAATCTGAAAAAAGTGCTGGAATCTGTGGGCATGCAGCCAGATGAGGCAAAAATAAAGGCTTTAACATCATCTTTAGAAGGCGTTGATATAGACAAGGTGCTTGCAAAAGCTGCAGTAATGCCAACAGCAGCACCAGCAGAAAAGGCAGAAGAAAAAGAAAAGAAAGAAGAAAAGAAGGAAGAGAAGAAAGAAGAAGAAGAAAAGAAGGAAGAAGTCAGCGAGGAGGAGATTGCAGCAGGTTTAGGGGCATTATTCGGCTGATTTTTCCTTTTATAATTTTTATTTCCATCTTTTTATGATAGATAAAAT
>CAZYCK010000048.1:0-6818 GCA_964646055.1 uncultured Thermoplasmatales archaeon
CATTGCTAATAAATATAAATATGTCATTTTATTAAGCAGTGATGGACGATATTGATAGATTTCTGAAAGAAGACCTCAATGAAAAAGGAGATATTACTTCAAATGCAATAATTGGAGATGAAGAGGGAAAGGCATATATAATTGCTAAGGAGCCATGCATTTTAGCAGGAGTGGAAGAAGCAATGGAAGTTTTCAAAAGATTGGGGACAAAAGCCAAGGCAATAAAAAAAGATGGAGATGAGGCAAAAGCCAAAGAAAAAGTCATTGAGATAGAAGGAAAAATAAAGCCAATCCTTGCCGGCGAGCGCCTTGCTTTAAATTTTTTATCAAAAATGAGCGGTATAGCAAGTTTGACCAATGAATTGACAAAGATGTGCCAGAAAAAAAATCCAAATGTAAAGGTGGCTGCAACAAGGAAGACAACACCAGGTTTCAGAAAATATGAGAAGAAAGCTGTTGTAATAGGTGGCGGCGAGCCCCATAGAATGGGTTTATATGATGGCATTTTGATAAAAGATAATCACCTTGTATGCATTTCAATAAGAGAAGCGATAAGAAAGGCAAAGAAAACAGGTATGCTTGTTGAAGTGGAAGTTGAAAGTATGGAAGATGCAGTGATAGCAGCAGAAGAAAAAGCTGATATAATAATGCTTGACAATATGAAGCCAGCTGAAGGAAGACTTGCAGCAAGCAAAGTAAGAAAAATAAATCCAAATGTTATAATAGAAGCTTCGGGAGGGATTACACCTGAGAATATAGCGAACTATACATTTGCAGATAGAATATCTTTAGGTATGCTAACTCATTCAATAAAAAGCAAGGATTTTTCATTGGAAGTGGAAGAAGTTTATTAATTACAAATTAAAATATCAATTTGAATGCGAGATATGTGACGAAAATCATCAGTGTTGCATGCCTTAACCCTGCTATAATTTTTCCTTCAGATAATGCTCCAGCAACAATCCCATTTCCTATTGCCTGCGATAGCGCAGTGCATACATATATGAATTTATATTGCTCGATGCTCCCGCCGCCTCCGCCGAGTCCCAAGTTTCCGAGCCCGCCAGTAGATTGAGTGGCTGTTATCAATTTAGGTAGAAACATTCCTGCGAGGACTGCAATTACAGCAAGAAAAACAAAGAATGTTACATATATTATCATGAGATACATTTTCATTTCTGTTTTTCTTTCAGACTGCAAAATTTTTATTTCTCTGACGTTTTTTGCAGCCGCTTCAATGACATCTGCAACTTTTCCTCCAGATTCAGATGCTTTCACAACCATAGCAGTCGTTCTTTTTATCAAAGGTGTATTTATTCTCTCTCCAAATTGTTCCAAAGCTTTACTGAAAGGAATTCCCCACGATATCTGGACAGCCATTTTTTTAATCTCAGGCGTGAGGTAGCCATAATCTCCTCTTGCTGCTGATTCAACAGCTTGAGCCATCGTCATACCAGCCTTTCTTGATTCAGCTAAATCTCGTAAAAATTCAGGAAAACGATCTTCCATCGCATCAACTTTTTTATATCTAGTATATTCATAAAATCCAAAAGGACCTATTAAAACGAGTATGCCGAATATTGCAAAATCTATAGAATTGTGTGGCGACAATGGTATTGGACCTATCGAGCTCATCATTTTCCACTGAACCATTAAAGAAATGACTATAAAAAGGGCTGCAAATGCTACCGATGTTGATAAAATAATGATTTTATATATCTTTTCAATATTGTATTTTTCCTTTAGTTTGCTTGTTTTTTCAGGCATTATGAAAAGAATGTATATTATTAAAGTAACAAGTAATCCAATACTAACAAAAATTATTGCATATTGCCATTGCATATACCCAATAGAAAATTTAGGCAAGCCTAGTGCAGCAATTAAATTTACAAAAATGAAAATTACAATAAATGCAATAATGGTTGCATATAATATGTTTCTCCTGAAAACAACTTCCTCCTTTACTGCCTTTCCTCTTTCATATATCCCTATAATAGAGCCAATTGGAGAAGGCATTTCCCCTCCAGATATTAAAGAGCCCATCCATAATAAAATTGCCATATTCAAAAGAAATAATGGATCCCCAATCTTTACTATGAAAGGAGACACTCCTTTTGGCAGATGATATAAATCAAGCTGAGAACCAATAACAATCAGTGAAAATAAAAATGCAAATAGAAATAGAATATAATACGAATAATTCTTTTCAACAGTAGGTATAGAAAATACAGTATATAGCATTAGAATAAGAACTATGCCAAGCAGAACATCAATCAATGTTCTTGGTAAGGGAAGGTTAAAAAATATAATGAATATGGTAAGAAATGTTGTAAAAATTATAAAAATGAATGAAAAAAGAGATGAAAGATAATATTTCCATTCTCTTTCTTTTAATTCTTCGGTAACAAATACAAGCATATCTTCTTTAACTTTTCTCTGAATCCATGAAAGTATTAAAAACAAAACTATAGAAGATGCGAGAACAACATTTGAGAGGGCATAAGCTTCTTTTATCCTTAAGATTACAGACATGGTTATAAACAAAAACATCAGAATGAATGAAATCCATGCAACCCTTTTTCCAATCATTTCACACCTCAGGTGTCATAGAATTTATAGCAAGAGCAAAACCTGCATGGGAAATTGGGAGCAAAACAAAAGCAATTAAATACAATATCAATGTCGAGCTTTTCCCTCCGCCGCCCCCTCCGACAAGGCTCATTATAGATAGCATTATTATCAAGAAAAGAGGACCTGCAACAACTACTGTAACATAGCTTTCTGCCAGCACACCAAGAGTTTCAAGGAATTCTTTCTGAACCCTTCTATTCTCGCGCATATACTCTTCTGCCTTTGCAAGGAAATATGTCTTCAAATTTCCCCCAGATGTTATTGTCGTTATTGCTCCCTGCAAAAATTCTTGAAACCTTATTGATGGCGTTCTATTAACAGCATTTCTGAGAGCTGTTATTATATCTATGTTGAATATGGCAATATCTCTATAAATCCATGATGCTTCCTTACTAACCTCTCCATAGACAGGTTGTTCTGCAAGGCTTTTAAAAATTATTGGAGGCGTAACACCTGCTGTTGCCATCGCCGCAATGAAATTAAGGGCATAAGGTAATTTATTTTCTATGTCTTTTTTCCTTGAATTAGCCTTTGATTCGGGAAGCATAAGGGTTATAAAATATGCAAGTGCTCCAAGTAAAATTGGAGCAGGAACAATTATTGCAAGTAATTTTGGAGGCAAATTCATTCCAATTGAAGAAAGATAGTAATATAGTGCTATTAAAACAACTCCTCCAATCCCCGCCAAAACTCCATTCATCCATGCAAAAGAAATATAAGCTTCAGGCCTGATTTCCATGAATGAACGTTCCAATCCCCTTTTTATATATTCAACTTGTGAAGATTTTTTTGCTTTTTTACCAAATATTTTATAACACAGGCTTTGATATTTTGTCAGCATTTTCCTCCCTTACCTTACTCAAAATTTTTTCAGGATCCTTATAATAAGCTGCTATAACATTTCCAACATCAATATAATGCTTTATTCCTTTATTAACCATCCACTTTATAACTTCTATCCTATTATTAAATTCTTCATTCAATTCCTTATCTGTCCAGTTACGTTGTTCAGAAATTTCATCCATCACATGTCCTTTGCCGTAGTATTCAAAACTGTCTTTTCTTGGATTCCATCTAAAGACTTCATTTGTTAATATATCTTCTGTTGTTGGGTCTATTCCAACAACTTCAACAATCTCTTTTATTCTTCTAACCCTTTTTCTTCCTATTCTCATTAATCCCTGAATTGCTACAATATCTAAGGCTTGTAATTGAATACGTGGAATATTTATGGGCTCTCCTTCAAGCCTATGAACAACAGAAAAAATTGAATCTGCATGCATTGTTGAGTAGACAGTATGCCCAGTTGCCATGGCTTGGAATAAAACAACAGCTTCCTCACCTCTTATTTCTCCTACAAGTATATACTCAGGCCTCTGCCTTAATGCCGCTTTAAGCAATTCAAACATGCCGACACGGCTTTCTTCTGCTTCAGCAGTTGTTTCTCTTGTAACAGATGCAATCCAATTTGGATGGGGCAAATTTATTTCTCTTGTATCTTCAATAGATATTATTTTCATTTCTGGAGGTATGAAAAGGCTTAAAGCATTTAGTGTCGTTGTTTTGCCTGAGGCAGTTCCTCCTGATATTATTGCAGATGCTCCGTGCTCAATTGCCATCCAGAAATATGCTGCTATTTCTGGAGATATTGTATTGTATTCAACTAAATGGCTTGGAGTAAAAGGTTCCTCTCTAAATCGCCTTATAGTGAAATTTGAGCCCATGGATGAAACCTCTCTTGACAAACTAGCCTGCAGCCTGGAGCCGTCTGGCATTGTTGCGTCAAGCAATGGGCGTGCTATTGATATATGTCTTCCGCATTTCTGAGCAAGTTGAATCACAAAAGAATCAAGTTCATTGTCATTTTGGAACATTATATTCGTTTTTAGGGATTCGTAATTTCTATGATATATGAATATTGGAATCCCTGCGGCGTCACAAGAAACGTCTTCTATCATTGGGTCACGCATCAAAACGTCTATTTTCCCATAGCCAAGAAAATCTCTTATAATATAATACATGAGTTTTTCTTTTGTCACATCATCTATAGCGATTGAATAATCTTTTAATATTCTATCAACATTTTTCCTTAAATATTCTCTTGCTTCATCCTCACTGAATTCTGTTAGCTCTATATCCATGGTTTTTATCAAAGTATCTTTCAAAAATTCAAGCAATTTTCTTTCCTCAATTGATAAGCTGGGTTCTAAAACTTCATAAATATATTCATGATTCTCATTATCATAAAGGATTCGTATATAAGAAAAAGGTTTTGTTATTGGATGCAATTCGACAACTTCAATATTCTCATTGTTAGGAGGCGATAAATCAACCATTTCTTTATATTCTCCAAATAATTCCTCTGCTTCTTCCCCTCGCCTTAATTTTAATAAAGTTTCTCTTGCTCTAAATTTCTCTTCCATTTCTTGAATATTCTTTAATTCTTCAATTATTTTCTTCTTTGCAAGCGTTATTTCATCTATTCCATGCTTCTTTATCAAGAATCCTGCTTTTTTTCGCTCTTCTTTTTCCGCTTCCTTAAGTAATTTCTTCATCCTAATTCTATTAAATTTTTTTGGTATATATAACTTTATATTATTTACAAACATTTTGCTAGAATTCTGCTAACTATTAAAGATTTGAAAAAACCTAATTTGTCCTATATAGGGGAAAAGCAATATAAAGAAAATCCATTGAAATTGGCGCTTTTCTCTTTTCTATCCCATTTCCTATGAAGGATGGAAAGGCAGGAAGGAATAAAAGATTTGTGATTTATTCAACCTCCGAATTTCAATAAAAATTTTATATTAGATATTATTTTATAATCGTGAAAAGAACTGAAATTCTCCTTCTCCTCTCGGTTTTTATTCTTTTTACCCCAAATTTTACAATATCTCATATGGAAAAAGAATGGACTCTTATGTTTTACATGGCTACGGATAATAAAATGTATGAACATGCCCAAGAATATCTTCAAAAATTAACAGAAATAAAGAATAACAAAGCAAACATGATTGCATTAATAGACGGTTATGGAGAAAATGATACAGTTTTATATCAAATTTCTGGAACTCTTACAAAACTTAAATGGGAAAATGAATCAAATACTGGGGATGCCAAAACACTTGAAAGATTTTGTAAATTTACAATGTCCAAATATCCCGCTCGTCATTATGCATTGCTTATAATATCTGTTGGGCCTGGCTGGCAGGGTATCTGCCCTGATTACAGACACGGGTACAGAAATTTTCCCCTCATTTCTATACCTTCGTTGGCAAAAGTTTTGAAGAATTGCAGCAATATAGATGTTATTAGTTTGGACGCATGTTTGCAAGGAATGATAGAAGTTGCTTATGAACTCTCGCCCTACGCTAAATACATGGTGGCAATGGAATGCGATAACGCCTTTCTTGATATATGGCCCAGTGTAAATGCTTTGGAAGATATAGGAAGCGAAGAAGAATTTGTAAAAGAAATAGTAAATGAATATAAGCCCAAGATTTATCATCCGATAAATAATCCAATTGCAAAATTTTTTGATGAACTTCCATTTAAAAAATTAAATATTGTAACAATAAATACTTCTCTTTTTGCAATAAATTTAAGTAAAATTAGGCCAATAGCAGAAAGCGTGGATAGAATAGCAACATTGTTGAATGAAAGTGAATGGAAAGAGGCGAGAAATAAAGCCAATGAATACGGAAAATGGAGTCCAAAATACAAATTTCTGTATCCAATATATGACCACCTTTCCTTAGAAATTTATGCATATAATTGCAACGTAGATTTATATGATTTTGCATCAAAACTAAAAAATTTTACAGGCAATGAAGAAATAAGAAAGGAATGTCAATCTATAATGAAAGAGATAAAAGAAGCTGTTATAAACGGCAAGACAATCCAAGGAGACCATTCTCATGGTTTGAGTATATATTTTCCTACAGAATCATATTTATACAATCAGTTTATATTATTAGGAAAAATACCATATCCATATGAAGAATTGCGTTTTTCTCTCGATACTCATTGGGACGAATTTTTGAAAAATAATTTAAAACAAAATATTAAAAGCAAGACATGACGATAGGATGATTAGCATTGTAAATAGAAATGCTTTCAAAGCTTGGAGTGAATTAAAAAATTAGAGGAAGAGCGTGTTTTTAATAAAGGTAGCAAGATAATTTTGT
>CAZYCK010000049.1:0-6816 GCA_964646055.1 uncultured Thermoplasmatales archaeon
TTAATTTTCCAATAAAAATGGATTTATCTTTTCGTTTCATTTTGCTGTCAAAATGATATTTATTCAAAAATGCTAATTTTATGTATTATGTGCATTCACAACAAATAGGTAAGTTTTTTAAATAAATTATTTATTATAGAAATGGGTGATAAAATTAAGGTAAAGTTTATAGAGGATAGAAGAGGCATTGAAGGGCTGCCAATGAGACTTATAATAATAGTTGTGATTGCTGTGATAATAATAGCGGCTTTGGTAACAATGATGAAATATGTAACGGTTGATAAACCAATGACAGCAAGTTGTGTTGAAATACAACAAAACGGAGATACAAGAGTTGAAGCAGGAGAAGGTTTTGTTGCAAAAGTAGATTATTCAGGTATGGATGCAATATCGAATATAAAATTCAAAGCAAAAATAGTGGTCAAAGACAATGATGGTAAGCCTGTAAGTGGCGCAGATGTAATAATAGATGGCGCCCATGCCGTCGGCAGCGGGAAAACAGATGGAAATGGAAATGTTACCATATCAATAGAAAATGCTAAATTGGAAGAGAACCAAGAAGATGCATATATGAAGATAATTGTAAAGGCAAAAGGTTATAGAGATTTTGGAGACGATCAAGGCTTGCTAATAAAGAGGATAACATAATATGGATGATAGAGGAGTCTTTGGTATTCCTCTAAGATTGCTAATATCTATTGTTATGGGAGGAATGGCTCTAGCAATAATATTGCAATTGTTTTATTATAGACCTGCAGAAAGCTTAGATGTATCATGGGACAAAGATGTTTATTCTATTGATTCAGATGGATATGTGACTATAAAAGTTTTTGTTAAGGGCAGTGAAAAGAATTTATCAAATGCTCAAGTTGTGATAAGTGGCTTAAAAGATATAGCATCGAATATTACTAATGATGGCAAAACAATTTTAAAATTAAAGCCAAAGATAGATGACAGTGAAGGCTATTTAAGTATTGAAGTTAGAGTAAAGGGTTATCAAAAGTTTTTTGAGAAAGATGCCATAAAGGTGGTCAAAGATGAGAGATAAAGAAGAAAATAAAAATGATTATGGAGGATGGGTAAGAAAAATTGAACAAAATTTAGAAAGCCTTGATAAAAGACTGGATGCTGTTGAAAGAAGATTATCTGGAGATGCTATTGATCTTTTTCCTTATGATACAAAAAAACATTTTAGGCCTTCTATAGTAAGTGATAACGAAATTAATCAAAAATTCATAGAAATAAATAAAAGAATTGATGCAATTGAAAAAAAGAAATTAATTGGCTTTGGCATAGATATGATAGAAATAACGGGCTTATTTGGAGGAATTATTGCAATTGTGATTGCATTTTTATTGTATATGGGATACAAAAGTGTTGTTTTATCTCCAATATTTATTGCATTTGCAGGTATAATATTGCTTATTTTAATTGGTCTAAAGACTTATTTCATAAATAAAAAATGAAATTAATACTGGATAGAAAGGGAATAATAGACATACCTGCGGAATATTTATTTACAATAATCGTGGCTTCAATTTCTATTGCTTTAATTTTATATGCTGGTTATAAAACAAAAAGTGAAATGGAATACAAAATAGCTTTGCAGCAGGCTAAAGATATAGTAAAGCAGGCAGAAGAAATGTCCATTCATGGTTTTAAAGAACAATCTACTGTCAGCGTTAATTTCCCTTCATCAACAAAAAAAATTATTTTTGGTTCTCAAGAAGAAAACGCATCCAATAAATATGAAATTATCATGAAGAATGGAAAAAAAGGAATTTTTTATTCAAATTATGCAAAGTTTATTGGAAAGGATGGTAAAACAGCCATAATTTATGGCGGCAGCCATACAATAATTTTAAACCTTATATATAAGAATGGGGAAAAATATGTTCAAATTTCATATAAAAAATGAGGGTATAATTTCCTCATTACTAACGCAAATAAGCTTATTTATTGTAAGCGGCATACTTTTTGCTTCTATAGTTGGAATTGCTTTTTATAATGATTTGGCGAAAGAAGCTGAAATAAAAAACATTGCAATTGATTTATCTTCAGAGATATATTCTGTAGATTTACAAGAGTTTTTTAGCCACAAATCTTATGAATTTCCTTCAAAAAATTTCTCTTATGATGTATATCTCTCTCCATATTACATAACAATTTCTAGACACGATGGAAGATTGAAAAAAGATATAACGTTTCATAAAAAGCTGCTTATCCATCCAATAATAAGCTTTAGCAATGAATGGAAAAGTGGAAATGAATTAAAAAAATTTTTAAAAAATAACTACGATTGTTGTGGAAATAAAAGCAACCCTTTAAATGAAGATGCAAAAAAGTATTTAGAAGGAGTCGTTAATAATATTAATTTATCCATTTCTCCATATAAAATAGATGTAAATAAACCAATATTCATTGATAAATTGGTACTATATTTTTATGATGGAATGGTGAAAGAATATGTTGTCATTTATCAAAGATAAAAAGGGTAGCGAAGAATTCACATCATTACCTGCAATTTCAATAGTTGTTATTGCTCTTGCTTTATTCATTATAATATTGGGAAATTCTTATATTTCCTTCAATAAAAATATTGAAAAATTAGAAAAATATAGTGATGCTTATTATGTGCTTGAAAAAATAACATCAGATGACTCACCAATAATGAAAAATGGATTGGTTGATTATGGAGCGTTGAGCAAAATTACCATTAATGAATTAAACTCGTATTACAATTTTGATGCTAAATATGGTTTAATTTTAGAAAGCAATGAAATAAAAATCATAAAAAATTTGCCACATCATAGCATATCATCCTTTTCCGTTTATAAAAATGTTGCAATATATGTAAGTGATGAAAAAATTGTTTATGGTAGAATTGGAGTTGTTTTCTATGAATAGAAAGGCTATTTCATCCATGCAGGATGCTGTGCTTTTTGCAATCATGGTCTCTATAGCTACAGCCATTTTGATTCCAGCAGTAGAATTAAATACAATATCATTTGAAGAAAAAAGTGAAAAAAATGCAGATGAAATTTTATTGACAATTTTGAATAGCAGAGATGACAATTTTGAATATGTAATGGCTAACTCTTTTTTAGATTCCATTGTTTCTAAAACACACATAAATACACAGAGCGACATTTACAATAAATTGAAAAAATCTTTCTTGGAAATACAGCAAAAACACAAAACATATGGTGAGCTTTGTATAGAATGTGTTTCTTCTCAACTTGAATTTTCTGGTGTAAAATTAAATTTCTTGACCGAAGATTTTGAGAAAGAATTAAAAATTAAATTAAATGAATTGCTATCCAATACAGGCTATGAATACAATTTTTCAGTTAGATGGCAACCCATAAATGGACTGAATTTTGGAGGAAGTCTCCAAATAGGCAGGGCGGCGCCCCAGCAGGCTTATGTTTCAAGAATTGTGGAAGTGATGCCAGTTTTTTCGTCTTATTCTATTCATATTGAAGAAATTAATAAAGAAATGAATACCATAAAAGAAAATTTTTCCTTATTTAAATCAAATTTGATAAATGAGAAAAACTTTTTAGAAATTGCTGAAGAAAATTTAAATAAAATTCTGGAAAAAATTCTTTTTTCTGCTCAAGATAGTGTCATAAATACAACTTTAAGCTACTTTAAAAATTCCATATCAAAATTTGAAAGCGGAAGTTTTGATGTCTTGAATAAAACTTTATCTATATTCGGATGTAATGGGATTTCAAATACAATTAATGAAAATATTACTAACCAAGTTCTTCATTTCGGTTTTGCGAATAAATCTTTTGATATATGGAACAATTTTGAAGAAAGTATTCATGAATATTTTTACAAATATTATGGCAATAAAACACGTTATTTTGCTATTCATCTTTCTAATGAAGATAAAGACGCAAATTTAGATGAGGAAATAATTAACTGGATATATAGCTTCATAGACATATCCCATGTATATTTTACTTTATCTTTGTGGAGATAAAATGAATTTTATTAAAGATAAAAGAGGACGGATTCCATTCGCTGTTTTGGGCATATTTTTAATTTTGGGAAGTGCTGTAACATCAGCCATTTTATCAAACCTTATTAAAGAAAATGGAAGAAGTAACGAAAAAATCTTAAACGCAGAAGATAAAAGAATTATATCAAAGGTTCGAACATCTCTTATTCCTTTGATAAATTATATTGGGTTGGAGGCAATGCAAAAGATGGCTGAAAAGCCAATAGTGCAACCAAATATAAGTGGCATGAATCCTTTCTATCGTCTCGATTTAAACGAGGATGGACACCCAGACATATACTATCAAAATATAGAGAAAAAAGCATGGACAGAAAAATTAAATTATATAGCATCAATTGAAGAAAAATACAAGAATATAAAAAAAGAGTTTTTAAAATGGATAAATAATATAACAGGAAAAAATTTGGACTGGGATGATGTTTATAAAATATCAGACAAAGAAAAGAGAATTATAGAAAAAAAATTGAGGGATAGAAGTATCTTGGAAATAAATAAAAATTATATTCGCTATCTAATATTCAAGAATTTATCCAATTCAATAAGAGATAACTATTCTTTTGGTAGATATAAAGTAAAAATAAAAACCCCAGAGAGGTGGGAAAGAATAGGAATGAAAAATATATACATGACTATCGAAAGAGATGGTAAAACATCTGTATACCCAGTTTATTGGACTGTGGATGTGCCTTTGCACCTTGAAATAATCGGTAATGAAACTTACGACAAAGAAATTGAAGTGAGCAGCATTATAACATCTCGAATACCTTTAATGATGGCATTAACACAGGAATTTGAACATAAATTGAATGGAGCATTCAGTCCATTCTGGAGGGAAGCCACCGCCACCGCCTTTGCTGTTACATGGCTTGGGGGTTATGCACAGTTTTTTGCTGGAGGGCCAGCCAATATTATAAGCAATGATTTTTTGTCTTTAATTGCCAATGGAGGCATTCTTTTTGAACAAAGTTCTGTTTTCGGTTCAGTTGATATCATGGCTTTGATACTTTTGATGTATAATATAGCAAAAAATCTTATTCATGATGTGAAAGAAATAAAATTTAATGAAAATGTGGAATCAATGGACGAAATTAAAGAACATGAGAAAGATGATTTGTTGAATTTATTCAATAATCCCAAAAATTCGTGTGATTTTGTTGATAAAAACTCAAAAAAAGAAATAGATGAAGAAAGTAAAATAAAATTTAATATCACAGATATTGCAGAAAGAGCATACATTGAGTTGTTGAGTTCTTCAGAAATAGAGCAAGATATAAAACAGGCTTACAATGCAATCATAAAGATAAAGATTCATAGATATGATAAATCTCCAGATAGCTATTCTAAAATTATCCAAGAAGTTGATAATAAGAAAGAAAAAACAGAAGAGAATGAAAAAAATTATGAAGAAGAAGCAAGAAATAAATTTATGGATAATAAAAAGAGCATCATTGATGTAAAATTCAATGGTGCATGGATATATGACGAGAATCATTCATACGAGGAATGGAATATAAAAAATAAAGAGAAAATTAGTGAAGGCAGTTTTGATAACACACCATCTTATTTCATATTGCATGAAGAAAAATGGAATGTTGATAGATATAGGCAACACTGCTTTTCATGGAAAACAGCTTCTAAATGGAAAATTGATTATTATTACTTTGAAAAAATTGGAAATTCAACAATAAAAAAATATGGTAATAGCAATATTACCATCTACCACAATCATGAATATGATGCAAGGGAAGAAAAAAATGAGACTGTAACTATAGACATATTAAGTGATGATTTTTCAGATATAAAAAAGAATGGGGAAAGTATAGAAGGAAAGAATAATATATACTTTCCTTTCAAACAAACATATTTTCTTGGTTATAATGATGAAAATATGAAAGATGCCTTACTTAAATATGAAGAGAAAATAAAATGGAGAAATAATGTAATAAATGATATTTTATCTGGTAATTCAAATAAATATTTAGATGGAGAAGAATTGAATGAAATAACAATAGAATGTAATCGCTCAACATGGGTGGAAATGGAAGCAATAAATGAAATTAAAAATTTAATTAAAAATGATTTGCCAAAAATATCTATCGAAATAGATAGGAATAAGTATCAATCTCCTCAAGAACTTGCTGATATGGCAACAAAAAAATTACTCATAACTTTAAATGAAAATATGGAGGCACTCGAGAACAAGAGCAAATATTATTCTAATGGGAAGTTTTATAGTGCAGGTGCCAAAGCAATTTATGATGTAAAAGAAAGATATCTTTTAACCCTGCTTGAGATTTTAAAAGACGCAAGTATCAATGGCAATGGAATTGTAGGAAATATAAAAAACTTTTTTGATGATATAGTAAATGCATTTAAAAAAATGATAGGGAATGCCGAAAAAGGGATAATAAATAAGGTAATTGACTCAGCATTTAGCAAAAGAGAAAAAAATTTGAAGTATGGCGCCAGCAATTTAAACAATGACTCAAAGGCGGCTGGGGGCAGCAGTGCTATAAAATTTTTATCCAAAAAATTTAGACTTATGTATAATGCCCCTTTTCCATATAACTGGAGTGAAGATGTGGAATTTTCTGTTCATCAAAATCCAACATTTATTGACCCAGAAAGAAATAAAGATGTCATTAAAGTTAGGAATATAAATATATTTTCTCCAGGAGCCGGCTTTGGCGATTTATTAGGTGATCTTATAGACGCTGGCTTTGATGCTTTGAATAATCAGATAATAGGAAGCATTGATAAAATCTTTAATGATGCTGAAGCAT
>CAZYCK010000050.1:0-6734 GCA_964646055.1 uncultured Thermoplasmatales archaeon
CATGGCTTTCTTTTTCATTTATTAATGGCTGTAATGCATCTTTAAATTGAGATGGGGCAATTATAAGCAAATCATAGGCATCGTTGAAACTAACTGATTTTATCTGTTTATAAGTTACCACTATCTTTATATTATTTGCATATTCAATTTCATCTAATCTTGGTTTATATCTAACAGGGTATATCTCCATTGATAGAAATATTACATGTTCATTATTTTTAATACCAACTCCAATTCTATAATTAAACCATTTATTTGGGAAAGAATTGCTATTATAAATTTTATTATCTATCCTTCCTGAAAATCCATTTTGCATTGGCCCAATAGAAGGAATAATTTTTTTATCCAATTTCTTTGTAGATGAATTTAAAAAGAGTTTTACATCCATTATTTTGTAACCCAATGGAAATGTAAGAGTTTTTGTAATTACGGGCAGCATTGGGGCGCCTTTTCCAATTGTATAATGATTTACTTCCTTTAATTTAACATATACATAATTTCCTCCTTCAATAATATCTGGATCTGGCAAACTGATGACATATACCCTTTTATTAATGCTGTTCTGGCTACTTTTTTCTCCCATATCTGTCATTATACCATTTAAAGGACTGATTAAAATAATAATAGCTCCCAATATTATCAAAATTTTCTTTATCATGATTTATAATGCTTTCATAATTTTTATATTTTTCAATCCCAGAAGCGGCGTGTCCTTGCATAATTTAATTCTGCTTTCAAAATCTCCTTCAGCAATTCATATCCATCTTTTTGCTTTGCCAATATACGGGCTGCTGTATCCGTTCCAATACCATATCCAGCCATTGTTAATATAGCTTTTTTTCCATAATCTGCTACTAAAGATGCGCTTTTCTCAAGTTTCCCTCCCTTTACGACAGCCAACATTTTACTCCCACATTTTGGACATTTTAATGGAGCTCTATATACACGAGTTTCAATTTCATTTCCACAATTTATGCACTTGAGCTTTATTCTTGTTTCTTCGAGTCTTTTTTTGAGAGCATCAAGCATTTCAATATCAATTCCAATTTTTAAAAATTCTCCTTTCCTACTTTCTCCTTCTTTTGAAATCGGAGAAAGGCCTTGAACTTTTATTTTTATTTCTTTATTTTTTATTTTATTCAATGCAATTTTTGCATGTTCTATATCCATTCTATCCCATATTGCTTTATCTATAACTTCTTCCATTAAAGGTGTGTTGCTGAAAATATCAATTAATTTTTTTATGGGTATGCTTCCATAATCTGCACTTTTCTCCAAAACTCCAAATTTTCTTGCAACTTTTACCATTTCCCATTTTATGAACTGGCTTTTTTTGAGGATTATTCTTAACAATGGTTCAATTGTTTCTTCTTTTAGATTCATTAAAATATCTTTTACAATATTTGCATCAATTGCATAGGGTAATTTTAAATAAATTCTGTAAGCATCACTGCTTGCATCAATACTGCCGAATCTCTGACTCAATAAAGCACCTATTATTTTTGTAAAAGCTTCATTTGTTTTTGTTCCAAAATGCGTTACAATTGACAAAAAATTCCTTTCTCTTTCTATTGTAATTATTTTATCAGAAGGGACTTCAAATTGTTTTCCAAGTTGTTCTTTTATTTCTTTTTCTATAACTTTGTCTTTTAGAATACCTTCTGCAACCATTCTCCTTATTCTTCCAACTTCCTGAGCAACTTCAAATGGAACAGGCAAATCTTCTCCAGTCCAATCCGGCACAATATTTGTTTTCTTTGCTGGCGCCACCTTTATTACATCATCCATGCTTATAACTTCCCATGCCTGTCCTTTCATTATGAATCTGGCTCCAATCTCACAATAGCTTGAAACAAAACTCTCGTCTAATTTTCCTATCCTTTTATTTGATGTCGCATCAATGACCTGTATGCTTCTCTCATCTGGAATCATTGAAATATTGTCTATAAGATAGAATGTGGATTTTTTTTTCTTACTAACAAATTCATCAATCCATAGCAACTTTTGAATTTTCAGCTGGTTCATCACATCCATAAAAATTTTTTTTGAAAGGGAATGAAAAGGATAGGCTCTTTTAATGATTTTATAAATCTCATCTTCGCTCATGGAAATATACTCATTCAGTATTGCAATTATTTGATTTGCCAGAACAGATAAAGGGTTTTTCCTTATTTTTATATTTTCCACCTCATTTTTCATGGCTTTTTTTGCTATAACCATTGCTTCAATATATTCTTCAACATTTGATGTTATTATTCTGCCCGCCGCCGCCCTGCCGACGCCGTGACCGCTCCTGCCGACACGCTGTATTATTCTTGAAACCTGGCGGGGTGAGTTATATTGAAGAATGAAATCTGCTCTTCCAATATCTATACCTAACTCGAGCGATGAAGTGCATATTAAGGCTTTTATCTCTCCTTTTTTAAATTTTTCTTCAGCTTCTATCCTTGCTTCTTTTGAAAGAGAACCATGATGAACTTCTATGCTAACCTTTGCTTCTTTCAATTTTGCTCCCAAAATTTCTGCTATATCTCTTGTATTCACAAAGAAAAGGGTTGAATTGTGTTTTTCAATCAATTCTTTTGCTCTTTCAACAACTTTATCAATATTTTCAAGATACTCGACAGCTATATGCATTTTTTTCCTTGCTATTGCATTTATTATTTCTGCTCCACCCATAAATTCTGCAATTTCTTCTGGATTGCCAATGGTTGCTGATAAGCCAATTATCTGAAAATTTTTGGCAATCTTATTCAATCTTTCTAAGGCAACTGAAAGCTGCCAGCCTCTTTCATTTCCAGCAAGTTCATGAATTTCATCTATTATGACCCATTTTACATTTTTTAAAGAATTTCTAAGCAATCTTCCAATGAGCAATATTTGAAGGGTTTCAGGTGTTGTTATCAACATATCTGGGGGGTTGCGTGCTTGCTTTCTCCTTTCATGTTTTGATGTATCTCCATGACGAACTGCTATTGATATGCCTAATTCATTTCCCCAAAATAAAGTTCTTTGAAGCATGTCACGATTTAAAGCCCTTAAAGGAGTTATATACAATATCTTTATTCCCTTGCTTTTATCATTTAAATTTAAAAATAAATGGAATATTGGCAATAGAGCTGCTTCAGTTTTTCCAGTGCCAGTAGGAGAAATTATCAAACAATTTTTTTTCTTCAATATTTCTGGTATTGCTTTAATCTGTGGTAAAGTAAGTGCATCAATGCCTGCTTTTTTCATTCCGTGTAATATTTTTTCATGAAGCACGTTATTACAATAGAGTGGGTATAAAAAAATGATGCAAAATAGTAAAGATTTTCAACATAAAAAATATATATAGAAGGCAATTTAAGGAAGAGTGAAAAAAATATTTGTTATCTTGATATCCTTAATGTTTCTTATTCCTACACTTCATTCTGGAAATGTGAAAGATATTCCATTGGAGAAACTGCCTTCAAAAGAGGATATAATGGGTTTTTTAAATTCTTTAGAAAAAAAGATATCTGAAGGAAATTTATTTATGAGAGGGAATGTAACAAAAGATTTAATCATATTGACAGGAAATATTAACGAAACGTGGCTGAAAGATGCAATAATTAAATTTTACGAAGAAAATGGTATAGAGTGGAATGAAAGTTCTGTCAATAATTTTATAGAAAATCTTGGAATGCCAGAAAATGTTAAAGAAGCAGTAGCACTGATTCTTTATTCCTATACAGATTTTATTGAAAGCAATGATTTAGATTCATTTTTGTCTTTACTGAATGCTATAAAGACATCCTCGCTTATTTTACAGAAATATAAAATGAATGAAACAAAAGTGGATAGCTATAAAAAGATAATATTTGGAAGCTCAGGAAATGACTTTTATAATAATAGCCATATTTTTATGATAGATTTTGGGGGCAATGATACATATAATGAAATGAATAACTCGTTTGTACTTGATATAAAAGGAAATGATAGATATACAGGCATTAAAGCAATAAATGGAAGCAACTTTTTAATTGATGAAAATGGCAGTGATGAATATGACAACGTTTGTTATTCATATAATGGCTTTTCATCATTAATAGATTTAAGTGGAGACGATTTTTATAATGGAGAGATATGTTCATCATATGAAAATGGGACTTCACTTCTCGTAGATATGAAAGGGAATGACAGTTACAAAGGAAAAAATTTTACACAATGCTTTTCTTCTAATGGAAAATCAATTCTAATAGATTTTGAAGGAAATGATTTTTATAGCGCTGATGAATATTCGCAGGCAAGCAGTGTAAATGGCATTTCAGTACTTTTAGATTTTTCTGGGGATGATAAATTTTTTGCAGATAAAAATTCGCAGGCTTTTGCCACAGGTGGTATGATAGGAAAGCAGGCAATTTCTTTACTTGTAAATTTTGCAGGGAATGATTATTATGGAGCAGGCGATTATTCTCAAGGATATGCTGGAAATATGGGTTTTGCAGCTCTTATAGATTTTATTGGAAATGATGTGTATAATGCACATAAATTTTCTCAGGCATCTGCAACTGTAATGGGAATGGCTGGATTGATAGATACTGATGGGGTGAATAAATTTTCTCACGGGCTTTTTTCTCAAGGTTATATGCTAACTGGCATATCCTTTTTTATGAACAATTTTGAGATAAAAGGGAATGATAAAATACTTGAAATGCTGAATAAGTTAAACCTCGATCCCTTCCAATTCTTTAGATAATTTATCTATTACCATATCCACTATTTCTTTTACTTTTCCAATATAATTTTCTGGATTGAAAAGCTTATTCAAATTCAATTTTTCCTGCCATCCTTCCCTTACCAGAATTTCTTTTAAATGAATGTTACTTTCCCTTGCTTCCATAGAATATTTTCTCAACAATTCATGCGCCTCCTGCCTGCTCATTCCTTTTTCGACCATTGCAATCATGACAGCTTCTGCCATCGGCAAGCCCTTGCTGATTTGTATATTTTCCTTCATCTTTTCTGGATGCACTCTAAGATTTGAAAAAACTTTTATTGCTTGATGCAAAATCCAATCCGTGAGGACAAGGCTATGGGGAATCATAAATCTCTCGCTGGAAGAATTGCATAAATCTCTTTCGTGCCATTGAATTGCATTTTCCCATGATGGAATCACATTGCTTCTTATAATCCTTGCGAGCCCGCATATCTGTTCGCATGTTATAGGATTTCTTTTATGGGGCATGGTTGAAGAGCCTACCTGTTTTTCTTCAAAAAATTCTTCTGCTTCATCAATCTCGCTCCTTTGTAAATTTCTTATCTCAGTTGCAAATTTTTCCAAGCTGGAAGCAAGATTTGCAAGAAATGAAAATAAATCGATGTAACGGTCTCTTCCAACAATTTGCGTTGCTGGCATCTCTGGAATCAAACCAAGTTCTTCCATAACAAAAGATTGCACTTCAAAAAATTTCTCGCCAAAGGCGGCGCCGCTTCCTACGGCTCCTGACATCTTGCCAACTGATATAATTTTTTCAACCCATTCAAGCCTTTTTATGTGGCGATAGATTTCGGAAGCAAAAACTGTCATTTTGAAGCCAAATGTTATTGGTAAAGCATGCTGTCCATGTGTTCTTCCAATCATGATTGTATCTCTATATTTTCTCGCAAGGCTTATCAATATTTTATCCAATTCAATGAGCTGCTTTTTTATTATTTTTAGTGCATCTTTAATTTGAAGTGCATTTGAAGTATCGACTATATCATAAGATGTGGCTCCGAGATGAACATATTTGCCATATTTACATTGCTCAGCTAATGCTTCAACCATAGCCATGACATCGTGATGTATTTCTTCTTCAATTTCTTTGACCCTGCTTAACTTAACATAATTCAAATTTGCTTTTGATTTTATCTCTTCTGCTGCTTCTTTAGGAATGTTGCCAACATACGCATGAGCTTCTGCAAGCTTTCCCTCTACTTTAAGCCAGTAAGCCAGTCTGCTTTCCTCATTGAATATTTTTTTTATTTCATCTCTTCCATAACGAAAATCCAGAGGGCAAATCATAAAGTTATATGCCATCAGATTATTTTATTTTTTGGAATTTATTTCAATCAAAAATTTAAAATATTATGCATTTTATTATGTGGAAAATTTGTTAAATGGTGTAAAAATTTTATTAAAACTTATGCGGTGGGATCTTTGCTTAATGGCTATGATAAGCGTTTTTATAGGAGCCGTCATAGATGGCTTTCAATATCTTTCCATAAATTTATTATTAGCTATGATTGTTGTTTTTTTAATAACAGCTGGAGGCATGGCATTCAATGATTATCTTGATTGGGAGATAGACAAATATATTCATCCAGAAAGAGCAATCCCATCTGGAAAAGTATCTCCAAAAAGTATTCTAAAATTTGCCATAGTGATTTTTTTAATTTCATTATCTCTTTCATTTATTATCAACATAATTTGTTTTGGAATAGTTGTCACAAGCATACTTCTTCTTTTTCTATATGAAAAATTTTTCAAAAATCAGGGATTAATAGGAAATATTTCAGTTGCTTTTCTATCTTCAATGACTTTTGTTTTCGGAGGCGCTTCTATTGGAAAAATATACAACGCATCAATATTATCTATAATGACTTTTCTCCTCATGCTGGGAAGAGAGATATTAATGGATGTACGAGACATAAAAGGGGATGTTTTAAGAAGGACAACATTGCCGATGAAATTGGGTGAGAAACATTCTGTCTATTTAGGATGCATATTT
>CAZYCK010000051.1:0-6366 GCA_964646055.1 uncultured Thermoplasmatales archaeon
AGGAAGTTAAGGAAAAAGAAAAAAAAGAAAAAAAATCATTCATAGAAATTTTGATGGATTTCTTTAGAAAGTTATGGAAAAGGCGTCAATAGAAAACTTTAAGAATAACATATAGATATATACTGGAGGGGTGTTAGGGGGATGCAAAAGGAAGAATTAATCCAGCTGCACACACTGTTTGTGCAGATAAAGGAAGAAATACAGAAGCGTATGGATGTGAACGGAGCTTTTAGAGAGTATGAACAACTTGGTGTTTACCCGCATCATATACACAAATCTAAAAATGCGCATAAAAAGGCAATTTTTATACTTGGAAAGGAGATAGCTGAAGTCTTTTCTCATAACAGGCTTTCTTCTCTTGCGAGAATAGCACAACGACTCGAAAGAATGGAAGCAAAAATTTAAGTAAAAGAAAAAAATTCATTGTATGAAACGTAAAATAGCAGTAATTTTCACAATAATATTAGTTTTGGGAATAGCAGGAATAAAGTCTGCTCCTAATAAAACTTACGAAAACAAAGATATTTCTTATGTTAATGGATATTGTGTTATATCTGGAAGCCATATTCTCAAGCCAAATTATCCTATGCTGCCATATAAAGTAAAAAGCTATACATTTCCTGCTGGAACAAAAATAAATAAAATAGATGTTAAAGAAATTAATGTAGAAAAACTGGGATTAAAATATAAAATAAAGCCAGCTCCACAACCTTTAATAGCTGGCAACAAAGAAAATGTCTCTGAAGGAGAAATATACAATAAAGATGCTTTTTACCCTTCTACATGGTTTGACTATAAAATTGGTATGGGATTAAAAAATGGAAAGCGTGTTATATTTTTGAATGTCTATCTTTATCCGTATCGTTATAATCCTGTAAAAAATAAATTGTTACACGCCGAAGACTTTAACATAAGCATTGACTATAATTTGCCAGAAAAAATTCAAAATAGCATTTCTTCCTATGATTTGCTTATAATCGCTCCTGATGCATGGTTGAATGATTTGCAACCATTGGTAAATGAAAAAGAACAGCATGGAATAAAAACAAAATTAGTTGGATTGAATGAGTGTTTGCAAATGAATGGTCGTGATGATGCTGAGAAAGTAAAATATTTCATTAAAAATGCAATAGAGCAATATGGAATAAAATATGTCTTGCTTGTTGGCTCAGCATCAAAATTTCCAGTAAGATATTCTCATGCCTATGATAAAGAAGAAGAGCAATTTGCTTCTGATTTATATTATGCTGATATATATGATGCTAATAAAAAATTTTCTTCATGGGATAGCAATGGAAATGGAATATATGGAGAATATAATTACAATGGAAAAACCGATAACATTGATTTATATCCCGATGTTTATGTTGGCAGACTTGCATGTGATACAGAAAAAGAACTTACAGATGTGATAAATAAAATTATAGATTATGAGAACAATGCTTTTGCTAAGGATTGGACAACTCGCATTGCAGGATTTGGAGGCGATACCGATGATGATAAAGAAAAAGTCTATGAAGGAGAAAAAACGAAGAATACAGCCTTCTCTACTTTAGAAGGAAAATATAATATAACAAAAATTTATGCTTCTAATGGTGACCTTTCTGAAAGTAGGATTGTGAGTGAATTTAACAAAGGAGGAATTTTATTCAATTTTGATGGGCATGGAAACAGGCTCAGTTGGGCGACGCATCCGCCTGGCAATTTTAATAAATGGATTGGATTTGATATAACAGATGTATATCTTTTTTCAAATGGGGATAAAATGCCTATAGTGATATTGAACGCATGTGATACAGGGCAATTTGATAAGGGAATTTGCCTTGCTTGGAAACTGGTCGGAATTGGAGGGAAAGGAGCTATAGCATCAATGGCTGCAACCGGCCTTTCGTGGGGATATGAAGGTAATTACTGCATCAATGGTTTATCTGGATACATGGATATAAGATTGTGCAGAAATTTTGATAAAGGAGCTTATGTTGGAGATATGTTTGATGGAGCAATAGAAAATTATTTGACATGGCAACCAATGAATGATGCCTATAATTATAAGACTGTAGAAGAATGGTTGCTATTTGGAGACCCAACTCTTAAAATAGGAGGATATGGAAATGAATCAAATAATCCTGTTGTAAAAATAAAGGAGCCAGAGAATGGCTTTTTATATATAAATGATAGACCAATAATGCCAACAAATTTCAAAAAAGCTTTAATTATAGGAAAAATAACGGTCAATGTCTCTGCTTCCAATATTAGTAGAGTTGAATTTTATGTTGATAATGAATTAAAATATGTAGCCAGCGAGCCACCATATAAATGGTTATGGAATGAATTTGCGTTTGGCAATCACGAAATAAAAGTTGTGGGCTATGGAAATGAAGACAAACAAGCAGAAGATGCTATTAATGTATTCATAATCAATTTATGAAAGAAATAAGCGTTTTGGGGCACATTGCTTACGACTACATATTTGATGTACCATTTTATCCAGAAAAAGGTTATTCCACCTATATTGAAAAATATACACGCCATTATGGCGGCGGCGCAGCCAACATATGCCATGGAATTTCCATGCTTGGAGGAAAGTGCAGGATAATTTCTTCCATTGGGAGAGATACAAAAAGATATGAAAGATATCTTACAAAAAATGGTATAAAGTTGCATGTTTATAGAAGCAAGAAAAAATCGGCAAGGGCTTTTATATTCAATTCCAATGGAATGCAGATGACATATTTTTATTGGGGCGCATCTGAAGATATGGATAAAATAAGAGCTGTAAAATCTGAATATTTGCATATAGCTCCTTCCCATCCAAAAGCAGCAATAAAAATGGCAGAAAAAGCAAGAACCATTGCTTTTGAACCAGGTCAAGATTGGCATAGATATAAAAAAGAAGAAATGCAGTATATCATTGAAATGGCTGATATAATATTCTGCAATGAATTTGAATTGAAAAAATTGGAAAAGATTGCAGAAATTAAAGGAAAAGAAGTTATAGTTACATTGGGGAAAAAAGGTTGCATGATATATAAAAATAAAAAAATTATACCTGCTATTCCAATAAAATCAGCAGAACCAACTGGAGCAGGGGACGCTTTCAAAGCAGCATTCTGGATTGGATTTATGAAAGGATATGATTTGATAACAAATTGTGAGCTTGGTATAAAAGCAGCAAGCTTTATTGTAAGAAAGAGGGGGGCACAACACATGCCTCCTTGGGAAAAATTTAGGTAAAGCCAAAAATATATATAATCGATGGCATTTCCTCTTAATGCTAAAAGTAAGAAATGCATGGATTGAAGCAGATGGAAAGAACATTTTGAAAGGGGTCAATCTTGAAATTGGAAAGGGAGAAATACATGTCATATTTGGGCCTAATGGGTCTGGAAAATCTACCCTGCTGGCGGCGGTAATGGGGCTGCCTCCTTATAAAATGACAAAAGGGGAGATAATTTTTAAAGGGAAGGATATAAAAGATGAACCAATATGGAAGAGAGCAAAAATGGGAATTGGAATAGCTTTTCAAACTCCTCCTGAAATAAATTTAAAGATGAACAAATTGCTGGAAAAGTTAGATGGCAATACAAAAAAATATGCTAAGGAGCTGAGAATGGAAGATTATATTAATAGAGATATAAACAAAGGTTTTTCTGGAGGTGAAAGAAAAAGAAGCGAGATTTTGCAAATCGCTATCCAACAACCCGATTTACTTTTGCTCGATGAGCCAGAATCAGGTGTGGATATGGAAAATATATACATAATCTCAAAAGTCATAAATGAACTTTTAGAAAAAAACAAAAGAATAGTTGAAAGGCGAAGGTCAGCAATTATCATAACGCATACTGGTTATATTCTTGATTTTATAGATGCAAACCTTGCCCATGTGATGATGGATGGAAAAATAATATGTAAAGGTCCTCCGAGAGATGTTTTAGAAACAATAAAAAAATATGGTTATGAAAAATGCTCAGCATGCGCAGAAGGTGATTAAATGGATGAATTAAAAGAAGTTGGTTTTGATGAAAGTATGGGAAGAGCTGCCTCATTTTTAGTTGAAGATGATGAAGTTAAAAGAATTAAAAAGAAAGAAAAAATAGAAATAATGCCAATAGAAGATGCCAAGGATAAATATGGCAAATTATTCTTTAAAGTTGTTGATAAAAATAAAGATAAATATACAAGACTTGTTCATGAAAAAGGGCAGACAGGATATTTTATAAGAGTGCCATCAAACATGGAGATAATGCTACCAATTCAAACTGCCTTTCTTTTAAAAAGCAACGGCTTTAAACAAATTTTGCATAATGTGGTTATTTTAGAAGAAAATGCAAAATTGCATATAATTTCAGGATGCACATCCATGCCGAATTTGAAAGGAATGCATGATAGTGTTACAGAATTTTATTTGAAAAAAAATAGCTATCTTACATATACAATGATTCATAGATGGACAAAAGAAACAGAAGTTTATCCAAGGACTGGAGCAATGCTTGACGAAAATTCAACATTCATTTCAAATTATATTGCTTTGACTCCTGCAAAAATAATTGAATCATATCCAGTTGCAATTTTAAATAAAAATGCAATAGCAAGATTTTATTCTATATTATATGCAAGGGAAAAATCAAAATTTGATGTTGGAGCAATAGCAAAATTGAATGGAGAAGGGGCTAAAGCAGAGATAATAAGCAGGATTATATCAGATAATTCCAATGTAATATCTCGCGGGCTAATAGAAGGAAATGCAAATAATTCAAAAGGGCACATGGAATGCAGCGGACTTATAATAAAAAATGGAATAATTCATACAATTCCTGAATTAAAATCGAGCGTTGAAAATGTTGATTTGTCGCATGAAGCTGCTATAGGAAAAATAGCTCAGGAACAACTTAATTATTTGATGGCGAGAGGCATAGAAGAAGAGGAGGCAAAATCATTACTTATAAGGGGCTTTTTGGATGTAAGTATAAAGGGATTGCCACCCCACTTAAATAAAGTTATTGCTAAAGTAATAGACCTCAAAGCAAAGGCAACTGCTTAAGGATATGGATTGAATGCAGGGTCACCGTAAAGCAAAAATTCATGAATGCAGACATATTTTTTATCAAGCACTCTTGTTTCTCCATTTCCGTAATGCCATCTCATATTCTCATTCCAGTCGCCGCCGCTGAAATATAGTGGCGGTGTCCATAGGAATGTGGAATTTGCGTCTTCTGGCAGATATTCATTTTTTGCGTTTCTTAAAGCCATTCCAATGCTGGTGTTGTTTTCCAACAAGTTTAAAATAATCTTTTCTCCAAGTAAAGAGCCGAAGTGCAAATCAGGATATTTATTATGAAGTTTCAAATTTATTGTTGCATTTATGTATCCATAAGCTCCGAATCCTTTGAATATTAAGCCTGGCTGTAAATAGCCTGGGTCTGCTGTATATCGTGTTGATGCAATAAATGCATTGACTCCAGCATGTATATATGCTTGAGATAAACAATTTTCAGGTGGCAATCCCTCTATTTTTCCCACAAGGCAACTTTCTATAAATGCAACGCTTGGGTTGTATGGCATATTTACAACATGGCGAACATCATAGCTTCCTTTTCCAGAAAATCCTGTTTTCAATCCCATTCCAAATTGATCAAAATCGAGCATATCACCAGCTTCATAAAGATAATATGTTCCATGATCAAAGGCAAATATATAATTGCTTTTTAATTGATATTTTCCTCCATTTCTTTCTAAAATAACTCCTTCACGCTGGGCATCAAGTCTATAACAGCTTTTGACATTTATTCCTTCTTTCCTTAAATCATGACTTATTCTCATGTTTATAAATTTACTCTCCCCACTTGGAAATTTTGTTGGTTCATCTCTAACAGGACCAAAGCCTATAACTCCTTTAAGCCTATTTACGAGAGGAGTTATAATTGGTATCTTTTGAAATTCTATTCCTGTGCCAGTTTGAACTGTTGCATTGTTTTTCCATTCTCCAAGTTTATTTATTATTTCATTATAAAATATTGTTCTTGCAATCAATGCAGAACAATCTTCTGCATCATAGCCAGTTACCCTGCCAACAGCATTTTCCATTGTTGGATAATATGTAAAGCTGTCATTTTCCATATCATTTTTATTAGGATCAATATCACCATAAATGAAATCACTTGGAACTCCCCATCCAAGCATGTAAGCGCTGTCAGGATTGTAATAATAATACATTGGAATCATTGTTGCATCTCCAACTATTGCAATATAAATTGGATTATTTTTATAATACTGCCATAATTTATGTAGCTCACTCATACCAGAAATTTTTGAAAGAATTTGATTTAATTTTTTATGTATTGATAGAACATGTTCATTGCACGGCTC
>CAZYCK010000052.1:0-6322 GCA_964646055.1 uncultured Thermoplasmatales archaeon
ACAGGGTAAACGCTGGTTTAATTGTAATTGGAAGAGAAATGAAAAAAAGAAGAATGCTTAAAGAGGTGAGAAAGGATATTGTGAAAAATCTCCATCATTCTGTCCTATTTTTAAATTAATTCACAAACCTTTTTATTTATGAAATACATATAATAACATGGAAGAACTTGCTTCTTTATCATCAAAAGAACTAAAGCAGGAGCTTGGAAAAGCAGAAGAAAAATACCGCCAGCTTATTGAGAAAAGAGATGAATTAAACCAGAAAGCCAAGTTAATTAGAGAAGAAAGAAACATGGTGAATGAAGAGAAAAAGAAATTGATAGAAGAGATGGAGAAAATAAAGGCAATGAGAAATGAAATTGTAAAAAAGATGAGAGAGCATAAAAAATTGAGAAATGAATACCAACAGGATGCAAGGCAACTGATTGCCAAAAAAAGAGACCAAAAGAAAAAATTTAAGGATAATTCATTTCTAAAGGCTGAGGAACTCAAAATTGAGATAAAAAGACTTGAATATGAACAAGAAACTGTTCCAATGCCTCCAAAAGAAGAAGAAAAACTCATAAAAGAGATAAAAGAGAAAAAAATAGAATATGAAAAGGTTAAAAAAGAAGCAGAAAAACAGAAAAAAGTGGAAATTGATTTAGAAAATCTTGATGAAGCAATAAACAAACTTTTTGAAATGGCCGATAAGGAACATGAAATGGTTGTAAAATATTATAAAGAAAGCCAGGAATATCATAATAAATTTTTAAATTTGGTGGAAGAGATAACAAAATTGATTAATGAAGCAAATGAGAAGCATAAACAATATTTAGAAATAAAAAGTAAAGCTGATGAATATCATAAAAAAGCTGTTGAAATGAGGAGCAAATTGATGGCTATAAAAAAAGAAAGAAAAAGTAGATATGAAAAAGCAATGAAGATGCTGGAAGAATTCAATATAAAAGCAAGAAAAATGAAAGATAGTCATGAAATAGAGAAATTTGTTGATGAAAACTTAGAAAAATTGAAGAAGGAAGGAAAAATATCGATTGGATTATAATGACAGCAATTGCAATAGTTGGTTTGCAATGGGGTGATGAAGGCAAGGGAAAGGTTACAGATTATTTTTCTGAATATGCTGACTGTGTTGTCCGCTATCAGGGAGGGAATAACGCAGGGCATACTGTTGTTATAGGAGACAAAAAATACAAATTTCATCTAATTCCTTCTGGATCCATTAGAGGAAAAAAAGTTGTTATTGGCAACGGTGTTGTCATAAACCCAAAAATTCTTTTGGAAGAAATAGATATGCTAAAATCAAATGGAATTAATGTTGATTTAATGGTAAGCGATAGGGCCCATGTTATAATGCCATATCATATAAAAATGGACGGAATAGAAGAAGAAAAGCTTGGTAAAAAAAAGATTGGAACGACAAAAAGGGGCATAGGACCATGCTATTCTGATAAAATAGCAAGAATGGGCGTAAGAATTGGGGACATTGTTGACGAAAAAAAATTGAAGGAAAGACTTGATGACTTATTTCAAATAAAAAAAATCATTTTCGATACCTATGGAATAGAATTAAATAAAGATAAAATAATAAAAGAATACATTTTGTATGGAAAAAAACTTTCTCCTTATGTTGGAGATACAATTTATTATCTCAACAGCATAATTGATGAAAAAAATATTTTATTTGAAGGTGCTCAAGGATTTTTGCTTGATATAGATTATGGAACATATCCTTATGTGACCTCATCAAATCCTGTAGCTGGTGGTATATGCACAGGAGCAGGAATAAGTCCTAAAAAAATAAATAGCATTATTGGAGTGGTGAAAGCATATTCAACCCGTGTTGGAATGGGAGCAATGCCAACAGAAGATAAAGGTAAAATTGGGGAACATTTAGCTGAAAAAGGAAATGAATTTGGAACAACTACAGGGCGGAGGCGGCGCTGCGGCTGGCTGGATATGGTGGCAGCTAAATATGCAGCTATGGTAAATGGAATAGATAAAATTGCTATAACAAAGTTGGATGTTTTGGATGGCTTGGAAAAAGTGAAGATTTGCACTGGTTATGAATATAATGGCAAGTTTTATGATAAATTTCCTTCTTCGCCTGATGTTTTAGAAAAAGTTAAGCCAGTATATGAAGAATTTGATGGGTGGGATGGTGTTGCTGGAAAGAAGAAATATGAAGATTTGCCAATAAAAGCAAGGAAATATGTTGATTTCATTTCAGAAAAGTTGAATGTTGATGTAGCCATGATATCAACTGGAGCAAAAAGGGAAGATACAATCATAATCCAATCTGATTAGCTATGTCTTTCATTGCTTCCAATGACAACAAAAAAAATTCTTCTAGGCTAAGACCCAATTTTTCACAATATAAAATTTTCTCTCTACTTATTTTTCTTGCAAAAGATTTATCCTTAAATTTGTTCTTCAATGTTTTCACGCTCACTTTTGCCAATTTTTTATCAGGCATTACGAGAGCTGCCGCAACTATTAGCCCAGATATTGCATCTGCAGATATTAATGCATAGTCAAGCCTTGTTTCTGGTTTATAACCTGTCTTTTCATTATGAGCTCTTATTGCATTCAGTGCATCATCTGGTAAAAAATTTTTTAGCATATCAGCAGCAACTTTTCCATGTTCTTCCATACTTGTAAATTCATAATCTATATCATGCAACAATCCAACAATTTTCCATTTCTCAGCATCTTCTCCAAATTTCTCTGCAAGTTTTTGCATTATAGCAGAGACAGCAATCATGTGCTTACGTAAATTTTCATTCTTCACATTTTCAAAAAATTTTATGGCTTCATTATATTGCATGAAAGATTATGCCATTGCTATATTTTTATTTTACTTATTCAACTTTTTCTATTCTTCCACTTCTCCCAGTTGAAATTTGTAATTGATTATTCCATTCTTTTACCCATCCATCTGTTATTTTAATCATTTCATTTATTTGCACCTTATCTATTTCATCATTCCACAAAGTTATCTGCACTTTGTTTCCATCAGCATCTTCTCCAATTAAATCACAGACTGTTGCAGTTCCTCCATATCTCCTTGTAACTTTTCTCGGCTCACTTTTTTCAACTATTTTCAAAACAATTTCATCAACATTTTTATTTGCCTTCAAATCAGATACCTTCATTTTATTCAAAGATAATAAATAGCAGATATTTAAAGGCAACGAAATTCAATAAATTTTATACTCTCTTTTTTATTTCCAAGTGTGGATGAATATTTTAAAGAGATAGAAGAAAAAATAAAAAGCACATATAATGTTGCAATTGCTGCAAGAAAAAAAGGATTTGACCCAAAACAAAATGTGGAAATATCTTTTGCAAAAGATTTGGCTGAAAGAGTTGAAGAATTGGTAGGACCAAAAGGTATTGCAAGAAAGATAAGAAAATATTTAAAGGATAAGGGAAGAGAAGAAACTGCTATTCAAATAGCTGTTGAAATAGCTGAAAATATGGAAGGAAGCTTTGCAAAAGTTGTTGAACAATCTGTGAGGACTGGCTTAGCAATATTGACAGAAGGTGTCTTAGTTGCTCCAATAGAAGGCATATCAAAAGTAGAAATAGGAAAAAATAATGATGGAAGCCATTATGTTGATTTATATTTTGCAGGACCAATAAGGTCTGCTGGAGGAACTGGAGAAGCGATGAGTGTTTTAATTGCAGATGTTGTTAGAAGAAAAATAGGGATAGATAGATATAAACCAACAGAAGATGAAGTGGAGAGATATAAAGAAGAAATACCTTTATATGATAGGATATCTCATTTGCAATATTTACCATCTCCAGAAGAAATTGAATTAATTGTCAAAAATTGTCCTATATGTATTAATGGAGAGGCTACAGAAGATAGAGAAGTTATGGGAAAAAGGGATTTGCCGAGAATAAAAACAAATAAGATAAGGGGGGGCGCCTGCCTTGTCATAGCGGAAGGGCTGAGCCAGAAGGCACCAAAGATTTTGAAGCATGTTTCAAGCTTGGGGCTAAAAGGGTGGGATTTCCTTGAAAAATTTTTGCATGAAGGAAAGAAGGAGTTTGCTTTTAATAAGTATATCGAAGATTTGATTGCTGGGCGTCCTGTTTTGAGCCATCCATCTCGTAAAGGGGGATTTCGACTGAGATATGGAAGATGCAGAACTTGTGGGTTAGCAGCAACTGCAATTCATCCAGCAACCATGTATCTACTAAATGAATTTATTGCTATTGGAACTCAGTTGAAGACAGAAAAGCCAGGCAAAGGAACTGTTGCAACTCCATGCGATACGATAGATGCTCCTCTCGTGCTGCTCGAAAATGGAGATTTTATTCAAGTTAAAAGCATAGAGGAAGCAAAAAAAATTAAAGGAAAAGTTAAAGAGATTATAGATTTGGGTGAAATATTAATTCCATTTGGTGAATTTGTAGAAAATAATGCAATTTTACTTCAAGCAAGCTATTGTCATGAATGGTGGATTCAAGAATTGGAGGAGAAAGGCTTTCATTACAATGGCGTACCAAATCCAGAAGAAGCTTTTGAAATTTCAGAAAAATATGATGTTCCATTGCATCCATTATATACATATTTCTGGCATGATGTTGGAAAAGAAGATATTTTTTATTTAAAAAAAGCCGTAAAAAATTCAATATATAAAGATAAAAAAATTTATTTAGAAAAGGATAAAAAATTGAAAGAAATTCTGCTCAATCTTGGGATTTTGCATTTTGAAAGAGATTATTACATAATTGAAGAGCCTTATGCATTGATAAAAAGCCTTGGATTTGAAATTGAGGATAAAAAAATTATTGAAAAAAGGAATAGTAATAAAGAAGAAGCAATGGATATAATAAATGAACTTGCTGGAATTAAAATAATGCCAAAAGCTCCTCATAGAATAGGAGCTCGTATGGGAAGACCTGAAAAAGCTGCTGCAAGAGAAATGAAGGCAAAACCCCATGTTCTTTTTCCAGTCGGCGAGGCTGGAGGAAGGGAAAGGCTGATAAATGCTGCCAATGAAATTGAAGCTGAAATTGGGGAGAGAAAATGTGAGAAATGTGGTTATATAACATATAAAATAAAATGTCCTAAATGTGGAGGTAATACATATTTTACAGGAAAAATAAGAAAATTCAAAATAAAACCAAGTCAAGAATTAAAAAAAGTTGGAGAAAAGCTTGGCATAGAAATTCCAAAAAAAGTTAAAGGAGTTATAGGACTTTCTTCTTCAAATAAAATACCTGAAACAATTGAAAAAGGATTGATAAGGGCTAAATATGGAGTGCATGTTTTTAAAGATGGGACAGCCCGTTTTGACATGACAAATATACCGATAACTCATTTTAAACCCTATGAGATAGGAACAAGTATAGAAAAACTACATTCCTTGGGATATAAATATGACTGGCAGGGAAATCCTTTAGAAAAAGAAGACCAAATATGCGAGATAAAACCTCAAGATATAATACCATCAAAAAAAGCAGGAGAATATTTACTGAAAGTTGCAAAATTCGTTGATGAAAGCTTAGAAAAATTATATGGAATGAAAGCCTTCTACAATGCAAAAGAACCCGAAGATTTAATAGGGCACCTTATTATTGGATTATCGCCTCATACATCAGCAGGAATAACAGGAAGAATAATCGGCTTTATCGACGCCAATGTTTGCGCCGCCCATCCATTTTTTCACGCCGCTAAACGACGGAATTGCGACGGCGATGAAGATACAATCATGCTTTTGCTCGATGTCCTGATAAATTTTTCTTATGAATATATTCCAGAGAAAAGAGGGGGTAAGATGGATTTGCCTATTGTCATTGCAACAAGGATAAATCCGGCAGAAATTGATAAAGAAGCTTTGAATATTGATTTGCTAAGCCGATATCCATTAAAATTTTTTAGAGCAACAATGAAATATCCCCACCCAAAAGAATTAGAAGACATGATGGATTTAGTTTCTTCAAGAATTGGGACTGGAATGGAATATAAAAATTTTGGATTCACTCATGATACAAAAAATATAACAATGGCTCCAAAGACATCTGCATATAAATTATTGAAAAAAATGGAAGATAAATTAAAATCTCAGATGGAGCTTGCAACAAAAATAAGAGCTGTTGATGAAGGAGATGTGGCAAGCAGGGTTATACAAACTCATTTTCTTCCAGATTTAATGGGAAATATGAGAGCATTTACAAGACAACAATTTAGGTGCATAAAATGCAATAAAAAATTTAGAAGAATACCATTAACTGGAAAATGTCCTTATTGTGGAGGAAAAATAATTATGACTGTCCATGAAAAATCAATTAAAAAATATTTAGA